>JAIEEQ010000070.1 GCA_029067355.1 Anaeroplasmataceae bacterium
ACTTATAGATATAGGAAGCAAGATTCTATAATTGATAGCTTGCTTCTTTTTTAGTGTAAAATTGGATTTCATACAATTTTTAATATTTTTTTAGAAAATGGATAGAAAAAATGTAAATCGTTTTAAAAATACGACAGCATTTATTTTTATAAATAGACAATAAGAAGGTCTATAATAGTTCCATAATGTTTAAGGAAAGGGAGATTGTATGAAGAAGTATAAGAAAAAACGCTGTAATTCTTTGTTAAAACTTACTGGATTATTCTTAAGTTTTGGATTTTTATTCAGTTTAATTGGCTGTAATAAAGTAGAAGCGGTAGAGGAGCATAGCCATACAAAGGTACATGTTCCCAAGATAGAGGCAACCTGTATTAAGGAAGGACGTATGGAATACTGGTATTGCACGCAATGTGGAAAAATATGTTCTGATCGGGCAATGGAGCATGAAATTACTAAGGAACAAACAACGCTTCCTAAGACTGAGCATACTATCATAGAAGAAATTCATATTGATCCTACCTGTGAAACCTCAGGAAAGACAGTTGGAAGGATTTGTTCGTATTGTGATTTGGTACTAGAGGAGCAAAAGGAGCTTCCAGCTTTAGGACATGCCTATGATTATGACAATCCTGTTTGGGTATGGAACGGCTTTGATGAAGCAGAAATGATTGTTTCTTGTAAAAATGATGCCTTACATAAGCTGGCTTATCCTGCTTTAATTTCATCTGAAACAATCGCTCCAACCTGTACAGAAGAAGGAAAGACGATTTATACAGCAAGCCTGTTTATAGATGAACAACGCTTTATGAATACTAAAGAAGAGATTCTTTTGCCCACAGGACATACCTTTGACTTAGAAAATATTTCCTGGGAGTGGGAGAATTATAGTAAGGCATATGTGAAAATTCCTTGTTTACATAATGAGGTCCATACGCTTTTATGTGAGGCGGAAATTATGACCAAAACAATAGATCCCGCTTGTATGACTATGGGAAAAATTATTCATACAGCTGTTGTCATCATAGAAGGACAGACATTGACAGATGAAAAGGAAGAAATTTTGGATGCTTTAGGACATGACTACGATTTGGAAAATATTTCCTGGGAATGGAATGGAGTTACCTCTGCAAAAGCTTGGGTAGAATGTAAAAATGATTCTACACATCAAACTTGTTTAGAGGCAACAATTACCTCAAAGAGGGTACAGCCTACCTGTGAAAGAGATGGACAGGTGCAATATACTGCAACCATTCTTTTTAATGGTGAATCATTTTTTACAACAAAAGAAGAAATCTTAGTGGCAATTGGACATGCCTATGATTACGAAAATGTAGAATGGATATGGGATGGCTTTGATCGTGCCTCTCTTCAAGCTATCTGTAAAAACAATTCAGAACATATAGAAAGCTATGATGCAGAATTAACATTTAAAGATATAGTAGCAACCTGTGTTCATGAAGGGAAGCGGATTTATACAGCTACTACCCAAATTAAGGGAACCCTCTATGAAACCCAGAAAGAAGAAGTCTTGCCTATTGACCCAAATCATCATGAATATGATTATGAATCTCTTTCTTGGCAGTGGATTCCTACTGTAACCTCCTATGAAGTTATTGTTAAAGTATATTGTGGCTGTAAAGAGCATATGAGTTTATCCTTTGAAGATATTGAAGTTCTCTCTAGCTTTAGAGATTCGACTTTTGAAGAGAAAGGCTATATTCAATATGAAGCCTCTATTGTCCTTTTAGGAAAAACCTTTACTTCAACAAGAACAGATATTCTTCCAATAAAGCAGAGAGTATCAACAGAAGAAGAATTTTTAGCTCATATCTCAGAAGATGCCTTTTCTTTAGTCTTAGATCAAGATATTACATTGATGAAGTCTGTTTTGATTCAAGGTAGCTTTGCAGGTATTGATTTAAATACGTATAGTCTTACAGTGTTAGATACTGGGATATCTGTTGAGGCATTAAAAGGTTTTATGAAAAATGGAACTCTTATTGCAGGAGTGAAAAATACGCTAGGATCCTATGGACTTAATTTGCAAAACTCAAGCAATTTACTTGTAGAGAATATGGTTTTTTTTGCAGGAATTAATGTCACAGATTCTAAGCTATTTGTGAGAAATTCTGATATAACCGCAACCTTTGAAAATGCGCTTGCTTTAAAAAATGCAGAGGTAACCATAGAAGAGGGTCAAATCTACAAATGCTATGCTAAAGATGGTCTTCCTTATTTCTTTTCACTTAATGAAGGAAGTCATCTGGAAATCAACAGGGATACAAGGCTTTACACAACACTAGATGCTAGGCTTTATCTATCTGATTTTGAAGAAGACATTGAGATTCAAAAAATAGATGAACTGACGTATCTTACCTCTAACCGCCCATTTAAATGCATGAGCCTACAAAATGATTTAGATTGCTCTTACCTTAGAGATGATTTAACCTTAGATGCAAAGAAGCTTTATTTATCCTTAGGAAATCACAGCCTTCTTGTTCCATCAGGCTCTTTAAAAATTACATCCTCCTATGCAGTATTAACAGAAGGGAGCATAGATGCGTTAGAAAGTCATGAAAATATTATGATTATTGATCAAGGAGCAGAGGTACTCCTAAAGAGTCTAATGGTTTACGGAAATATCCGTGTACTAAAATCTACCTTAGATTTAATAGAGGTTAGCATAAGACCATGGGAAAATAAATAAATATATTTTAGGATTCCAAACGGAATCCTATTTTTTATAAGCTCAGAATAGATTAATATTTTGTCAATTTCTTAATTTTATGGTAAAATAAATTATAATTAACAAAACAGAGCTTTTAATCGTTATATTAAGTGAGGTGATCAAAATGAACTTTAAATTGATTTTTACGTATGCATGTATTATCCTAGATGTAGTCATATTCCCGTTTTCCTGTATAGGAAATCATTCAAATGAGAAGCAATATATTTTTGTTATTTGTATTGAGGATGAAGCGCAGGACGTATTTTATCATAATCAATATGTAGATGATATATCTGAGAATATGGTAATCAATTATCCAAAGGATTGGGAATACGTGTTACCTGAGGGGTATCAGCTAACTGAGTGGCAGATTTTAGATTCTAACCATGAGCCTCAAAATCGGGATATTACTTTCCCTTATGAAATTACAGAGGATGATATTATTCGTTATTTTGAAGGACATAGAAATTGTGTTGTTTTTAAATCCTTGTGGGAGTATATAGATGATGCAGACCATTAGACAATTTTATAGAACAGGTATATACACAATTTTACATTTTGTTGTAGATGGAATTTGTGCTGCTCTTGTTTTTTCAAAGCTTTACACAGAGGATTATACCACCTGCTTGGTTGTTTTTCTTCTTTATAACCTTTTTGCCTTTGTTAGTCAGCCCTTTGTTGGTATTGCAATGGACCATTTCCCTAAGCCTAAGATTTTTTTACTTATATCAATAGTGATGCTCTCCTTAGGCTACGCCTTTAGCTTTCAATATGTTCTAGGAAGCCTTTTTCTTGGGATAGGAAATTCCTTTTTCCATGTTTGTGGTGGTAAGGATATTTCATGTACAATGAAGAATGATATTGTTTCCTTGGGTGTCTTTGTTTCTACTGGAGCTATTGGCTTGATGCTAGGGCAGCGCTATTATTCCTCATGGCTTTTATTTGCTTTTTTTGGAGTGCTGTTTTTGGGCTCTGGGGGACTACTATTTACTAAAAATCCAGTTCATTTCTCTTCTAAAGAAAAAAGAGCAGAACCTGTGTATAGTCTTGGTCCTCTTATCTTAGGACTTCTTGTGGTTGTAGTACTTATTAGATCCTTTGTGGGAAAAATAATTGTCCTTGATTTTGAAACGGCAGAATGGGTATTTGTTTGTATTGCAGTTGGAACAGCTTTAGGAAAGATGCTTGGCGGTGTTGTAGCAAAATACATAGGAGTGAAAAAAACAATGATTTTATCTATGGTTTTTTCAACAATCTTCTTATGCTTATGGAATACAAATCCTTATACGTTGTGTCTTGGAATTGTTTTTTTTAATTTTTCTATGCCAATTACTTTATACTATGCGAATTGTCTTTCTAAAGGACAAGAGGGCTTTGCCTTTGGTTTGCTTGCTGCTGCATTGATACCTGGATATGCTTTAGGTATGCTTGGTTTTGTTTCTATGGTTGCTCGTATTCTTATTGCTTGTTTAAGCTTTATTTCAGCAATGATAATATGTGGAATAAATTACAGGGTGAATCAAGATGGAATTGTTTAATTATTTTATGATTCCCCTGCTGTTGACCTTAGGGATAGAAACCATCGTATTATTCATCTTAAAGGAAAGAAGAGGAAGAATATTCCTATTCTCCTTAATTTTAAATTGTGTTACAAATCTGACGCTTAATTTTATTCTATATTTTTTCAAGGATGGATCTAAGGAAATATATTTTATAATGGTAGCTTTGCTTGAAATTTTGATTTGGCTTATAGAGGGTGTGGCATATTATGGAGTCATAAAGAAGAAGAGTATAGCCATAAAATATACTTTAGCCTGTAATATGACTAGCTTTTTGCTTGGAATCTTGATACAATTGTTATAGAAAAGAAAGGAGATAAATGTATGTTATTTTTAGATGTTATTGCAAATCCTTTAAATCAATTCTCTACCCTTGTGATAGGTATCGTATTTTTGGTGATAGCTCTTGTGCTTTTAGGAGCTGGAATTTTCCTCCTTATACAATATTTGAGAAATAGGAATAAGAAGTAGTATGGAACGATATCAGGAAATTGAAAGAACCTTGATAAAGACATATCGAGCTCATTTGTGGGCTCCTTTTGTCAAGGCATTAAAGGAATTTAAATTGTTACAGCCAAATGATCGGGTTTGTGTCTGCATATCTGGTGGGAAGGATTCCATGGTTTTAGCAAAGCTATTCCAGGAACTGAAAAGACATTCGGATTTTGAATTTGAAGTGAAATACCTTGTAATGAATCCAGGATATAATGAAAAAAACTTAAAGCTGATTCAGGACAATTTAGAGCTTTTACATATAGACGCAGAGATTGTGAATACAGATATTTTTGCCATAGCAAATTCTCAAATTAAAAATCCATGTTATTTGTGTGCTAAGATGAGAAGAGGGGCTTTATATAAGCTCGCTCAGGCACTCAATTGTAATAAGATTGCCTTAGGTCATCACTATGACGATGTTATAGAAACAACGCTAATGAATATGTTAAATAATGGTTCCTTTCAAACAATGCTACCTAAGCTTCATTCTCAGAATTATCCTAATATGGAATTAATTAGACCAATGTATTATATTCGAGAACGAGATATCATACGTTGGGCAAATTATAATGAGCTACACTTTATTAATTGTGCTTGCAGGTTTACAGAGGGGATAGATAAGGAAAAGGACTTAACAGGATCAAAGCGGTATGATACAAAGCTTTTAATTAAGGAGCTCACAAAATATAGTCCTTTTGTTGAACAAAACATTTTTAAAAGTACATTTAATGTAAATTTAAATAAGATTATTGGATATAAAAAAGACGAAGAATATATCTCATTTTTGGATACATATGACGACACAAAGTGATTCTAACTTTCTTTTGATGACATTTTTTTTAAAAAGTGATATAATAATATATGAGGTGTAGAAAATGAAAAAAGTATTATTAAGTGTTTGTTTATTTTTAGGACTAGTAACTTTGAGTTCCTGTAATGAAGAATCAGTAAATATTACTTATACCGATTCTTTGGGAAATGAAAAGACTATTGCAGTTGAGGCTACTGAGGATCAAGAGGTTGTTCAGGGTGTTTTAGATTATGCAAATCAGGCAACCTATGAGAGTGTTGATGAGGTTTCTATACAAAGTGGAGTAAGTCTGTCTGCTGTTTTAAATGATGATTTTGTATCATTGTTTCCTAATCTAGGGGGAAATACGATTCAGGCATCTGCGATTGCAAATTTTGATTTAAATATGAAAGAAGGCATGAGCTTTTCTTTAGCTGCTGATGCCTCAATAGGAAATCAGAATTCAGCTATGTATAAATTAAATGCTTATTATGATGGAGCATTAGATAGTCTAACTACTATCAATCAAAATGCATATGTTGATTTGTCCTATGGATTAAAAAGCTCCTCAGGGGAGGATATCAGCTTCTCTTTGAAAAAAGCAATTTTAGTAGAAGATATTTTTGATTCTATTGAGGATGAGATAGATATTTCACAGATACCAGATTTTGATTCAGAGTCTATTTCCATTGAGGAATTCAAGAATTTATTCCCTAATTCTAAAATTGTAATTTCAGAAGTGCAAAAGGGTGTAATCCGGATTAAGCTATCTGTAACGATTCTTGATATTGTGAATTTAATAAAAGAAGTGGGATCAAATTCTGAAATCAATGAAATTTTAGCAGTAATTCAGTCCATATATGATTATACTGATCTAAAGAAGACCATTGATTTTACATTTGCAATAGAAGCAAAAACTGGTAGAATGTGCGGATATAGTGTTAAGCTTGATGATCCAGATCTTCTAAATCTTTTCCTTTTATATTTCCAGTCTGAGGGTTTACTTCCAGGAATTGTTACAAATCTTGCATCTGTCTTTAACTTTGAGTTTGAACTTTCAATCAGCTATGAGAATGTAAAGGTAAAGAAGCTTTCAAGTTCTGAAAAGGAACAATATAAATTGAATGAGTAGGATAGGGGAAGAAAATTCTTCCCTTTTTCTTTTGGTTTGAATTCGTTTTCATTTCTAAAGTAAAAAATAATTGATTGACATCAAACAATTAAAATTCTATAATAAAGATTGTTTGGAAAGAGGAAATCAGAATGGATATTGGTTTGGAAATAAAGAAATTCAATAATATACTTCATCGTAATTTTGCAAATTTGAAAAGCATAAGAGTTTTAAATGAACTTACGGATAGTAATGGGTATATTTTATCCTATTTAATGAAGCACAAGGATGAAATTATTACACAAAAGAGAATAGAAGAAGCATTGGGAATTACTCGTTCAACAGCCTCTATTGTTTTATCTCGTATGGAAAAGAATCAACTTATCATGAAGATTCCTTTAGAAAGGGATAGCAGATCTAATCAGATTCATATCACAGAGAAAGGAAAATTGATGTGTGAGGCAGTAAATGAAGAAATTTCAGAATTTGAAAAGCTTCTTCAAAAGAATTTTACAGATGAAGAGTTAGAGCTATTTCTTAGCTTTATTGAACGAATGAAAAAAAATATTAAGGAGGAAAATCTATGATACGTGTTTTAAAGAAAAGTATAAGAGAGTATGCAACAGCGTCAATTTTGACACCTGTTTTTGTTGCTTTAGAGGTTGTTATGGAATGCTTGATTCCATTATTAATGTCCTATATTCTAGATTTGGCTCAAAAATCCTCTCCAGATACAACAAGAATTCTTATATTAAGTGCTAGCATTATACTTCTAGGTGCTTTATCCTTGACCTTTGGTGTTTTATCTGGACGCTTTGGAGCTATTGCCTCCTCAGGCTTTGCGAAAAATTTAAGAAAGGATTTATTCTATAAATCTCAGGAATTTTCTTTTGAAAATATTGATCATTTTTCATCTGCTTCCTTGGTAACCCGTATGACGACGGATGTATCAAATATTCAGATGGCCTATGGAATGATTATCCGTATTACAGTAAGAGTTCCCTTAATGATGATATTCTCTATTACACTGACCTTTGTATTATCTGTTAAAATAGCATTACTTTATATTATTTTTGTTCCAGTTTTGGGCTTGATTTTATTCTTGATTATCAAATTGGCTATGCCAGTTTTTGACAGGGTTTTTCACAAATATGATCAGCTAAATGCGTCTGTTGAAGAAAATATTAAGGGTATTCGTGTGGTTAAAACCTATGTTCGTGAGGACTATGAAAAAGAAAAATTTGAAAAATCATCTGATGAGGTTCGCAGGGATTTTGTCAAGGCAGAGCGTATTGTTGCTTGGAATCAGCCAGTAATGATGTTTTTTATGTATGCGTCTTTAACTATTGTTTCCTTTGTGAGTGCATATTTAATTGTCACTACAAATGCAGTAGAAATGGGAATAGGGGATATTTCTGCAATTATTACCTATGGAACACAGATTCTAATGAGTCTTATGATGCTTTCTATGATTTTTGTTATGCTTTCCTTATCTATTACCTCTATGCGTCGTGTGGTAGAGGTACTAAAGGAAAGAAGCACAATAGAAAATCCAAAGGCTCCTGTATATGAGGTTTTGGATGGGTCAATTGAATTTAAAGCAGTTTCTTTCAAATATTCCGCTAAGGCAGAGAAATATGCCCTTGCTGATGTGAATTTAAAAATAGAATCAGGACAAACGATAGGAATTATTGGTGGTACAGGCTCTTCTAAGACAACCTTTGTGAATCTGCTTTCTCGTCTTTATGATACGACAGAGGGTGAGGTTCTTGTTGGTGGAAGAAATGTAAAAGAGTATGATTTAAAGGTTTTAAGAGATCAGGTTGCGGTTGTTCTTCAGAAAAATGTTTTGTTCTCTGGTACAATTTTAGAAAATTTAAGATGGGGGAATGAAACAGCAACTTTAGAAGAGGCAAAGGAGGCGTGTAAGCTTGCCTGTGCAGATGAATTTGTAGAACAATTCCCAGAGAAGTATGATACCTATATTGAGCAAGGTGGAACAAATGTTTCTGGAGGACAGAAGCAAAGACTATGTATTGCAAGAGCTCTTTTGAAAAATCCTAAAATCCTTATTTTAGATGATTCAACTAGTGCAGTTGATACAAAAACAGATGCTATAATTCGTAAGTCCTTTAAGGAAAGCATACCCAATACAACAAAGCTCATTATTGCCCAAAGAGTATCCTCTGTGGAGGATGCAGATAAGATTATTGTCTTAGATAATGGTAGAATTGATGCGATTGGAACTCATAATGAGCTTTTAAAGCATAATGCAATATATCAAGAGGTTTATCAATTACAAAATAAGAAGGAGGAACTGGCACAATGAATAAAAGAAGAATTCAACTAAAAACCTTAGGTCCGATTGTCAAGCGACTTTTTCTAGCCTATAAGCTTCCTTGTATTATTGTTATTATCTGTTTGATTCTTTCTGCAATGAGTAATATTGCTGCAAGTATCTTTATTCAGCAAATTATTTCAGTCATTGAAACTGCAATGAAAAATCAAGCAGGCTCTAAGGAATTATTTACAGAAATCAGTCCAAAGCTCTTTCAAATTTTAATTCAAATGATTGTTGTATATGGCTGTGGTATAGTTTCCTCTATTGTATATAACCAGATTATGGCTGTCATTGGCCAAGGCTTTTTGAATAAAATCCGTTTAGAGATGTTTCAAAAAATGGAGGCCTTACCCGTTAAATATTTTGACCGTCATCTCCATGGTGATATTATGAGTCATTACACAAATGATGTTGATTCCTTACGTCAGTTTGTTTGTCAATCTCTTCCACAATGTATATCTACGTCCTTAAGCTTAGTATTTGCGATTGCAATTATGTTAACGTATAGTGTATGGTTATTTTTAATTGTGGTTATAGGTGCAACCGCTATGTTATTGGTTACTCGTAGAATTGGTGGAAATTCTGCAAAGTACTTTATGAAAATGCAGATTAGTACAGGTAAAGTTGAGGGATTTATAGAGGAAATGATGCATGGCGCAAAGGTGGTAAAGGTATTCTCCCATGAGGAGCAGGCTAAGGCTGACTTTGATAAGATTAATGCCCAGCTATTTTTAGATACCAAGACAGCAAACCATTTCTCTAACATCTTGATGCCTATTTTAGGAAATATTGGAAATATCCAGTATTCCCTCATATCAATCATAGGAGTGATCTTCTATGTTTTAGCAGTACCAAATGTTTCAATTACAGGTATTAGTGCTATGAGTATGTCTATTATTATTGCATTCTTGCCAATGTCTAAGCAGTTTAGTCAAAGTGTTTCAAATTTATCTCAGCAGGTTTCCATGATCGCTATGGCAATGGCAGGTACACAGCGTATCTTAGACTTGTTAAGCGAAGAAGAGGAAACAGATACTGGAACAGTTACTTTAGTGCATACTAGTTTAGAAAATGGAGTATTGGTAGAGTGTGAGGGTAGAAGCTCCTCTTGGGCATGGAAGATTCCTAACGAAAATAGACTTGTACCTTTAAAGGGAGATATTGTTTTAAAGGATGTCGATTTTGGCTATTATCCAGAAAAAATTGTTTTACATCAAGTTAATATTTTTGCTAATCCAGGTCAAAAAATTGCCTTTGTTGGTGCAACAGGAGCAGGAAAAACTACGATTACCAATTTGATTAATCGGTTTTATGATATACAGAATGGTCAAATTCTTTATGATGGAATTGATATTTCTGATATAAAAAAGGATGACCTGCGAAAGAGCTTAGGTATTGTTTTACAGGATACAAATCTATTTACTGGAACAGTTATGGAAAATATTCGATATGGAAGATTAGATGCAACAGATGAAGAAGTTTATGAGGCAGCAAAAATTGCAAATGCCTATGATTTTATCACAAGACTTCCTAATGGTTTTAACACAATGCTTACTGGAGATGGAGCAAATTTAAGTCAGGGACAGCGTCAGCTTTTATCCATTGCAAGAGCAGCAGTTGCAGATGCTCCTGTAATGATATTAGATGAAGCAACCTCCTCTATTGATACAAGAACAGAGAGCCTAGTTCAAAGAGGTACAGATCAGCTAATGAAGGGAAGAACAGTGTTTGTTATTGCCCACCGCTTATCTACGGTACAGAACTCAGATTGTATTATGGTTTTAGATCATGGAAGGATTATTGAAAGAGGAAGCCATACAGATTTGATTGCTCAGAAGGGAACCTATTATCAGCTTTATACAGGTGCCTTTGAATTAGAGTAAAGTATATAAAGAAAAAGGAACACTTATCGTTCAAAGTGTTCCTTTTCTTTTATTCTTCAAATAAGCTAATTTTTTCATACCCTGTTTCTTCAAATAAACTATGAAGCTCTTCAAAAATTTTATCATGATCACAAAGTATGGAATGATTTTTACAGAATTTTATGAAATAATCCATCAGATATTTATTATAGTTTGAATTGCAGATATAGCTATTTTTAAATTTTTTGATGTATTCTTTTTTTAGTTTTGGAAAATGCTCATCTAGCTTTTGATAGAAGTATTCACGATTTCCCTCACGCAGGGTTAGTCCAAACCCAAAGCAAAGAATCCCCTTTACCTGAGCCTCCTTACATAAGGTTAGAATTTCTCTAAGATTATCTAGGGAATCATTAATAAAGGGAAGAATAGGACAAAGCCAAACATAGGTATCAATTCCTGCCTCCTTTAAGGTCATAAGCACTTCAAAGCGTTCCTTTGTGGTAGAAACATTGGGCTCAATTATTTTACATAAATCCTCATCTGAAGTCGTCAGGGTAATAGAAACCCTTGCCTTTGCCTGCTTGTTAATCTTTTTTAAAAGCTCAATATCTCTTAAGATAAGAGAAGATTTTGTTTGTAAATGAACTCCATGCCCATATTTATAGATTAGCTTTAGCATACCCTGAGTCAGCTTAAGCTCCTCTTCAATAGGCATATAAGGGTCTGACATAGATCCAGTGGAAATCATAACCTTTTTTCTTTTCTTTTTTAATTCCTCTTCTAATAGTTCCAAGGCATTTTCCTTGACTGCGATGTCCTCAAATTCATGATCCATAGCATAGCACTTGCTTCTTGAATCACAGTATATACATCCATGTGTACAGCCACGATAAAGATTAACTCCATTTGTATTATTTAGAATTGAGGTTGCTTTTATATAATGCATATCTATCCCTCCAGTGTTCATTATATCATAATCGTATTTATAAAAAGAAGTATATTTTTTCAAAAAAACACAAATATTTCTTGACAATATTTAATATTTTGCTATAATAGACAATGCAAGTAAAAAATGGACCCTTAGCTCAGTTGGTAGAGCAACTGACTCTTAATCAGTGGGTCTGGAGTTCGAGTCTCCAAGGGTCCACCATTTTAGTTTTAGATATTCGTTAGAATGTCTTTTTTTAGTAAAATCGAAGAGGTTAGACGAAATTATGCTGTGGAATTAGAGAACTATTGGTTGGTGAAAAATAGGAGAAGCGCATAATTTGGATCACTAATGGAGATGATACATGCAAAGTGTATTCGCTTTGACTCAGCGTTAAAGAGAAATGAGTGCTTGAAATTTTATTTCTTGAACAAGGGTGGTAACACGGTTTTCTAGCGTCCTTTGATGAGGACGCTTTTTTTGTTTTTTAGGAGGAAAAATTATGGATTACAAAGATACGCTATTTATGGGAAAAACTGATTTTGAGATGAGAGGAAATTTAAGTAGTAAAGAGCCTAACATTCAAAAGAAGTGGCATGAGATGAAGCTTTATGAGCAGGTTTTAAGAAAAAATGCAGATAAGAAGGAATATACCCTTCATGATGGACCTCCATATGCAAATGGAGATATTCATTTAGGACATTCCTTAAATAAAATACTAAAGGATTTTGTTGTTCGCTATAAAAATATGAATGGCTTTAAATCCGTTTATATTCCAGGCTGGGATACTCATGGACTACCAATAGAAAATCAGCTTCAAAAATCTGGTGTAAAGCGTAAGGAAATGAGTATTGCAGATTTTAGAAAGCTTTGTGAGGAATATGCCTATAAACAGGTAGAACGTCAAAAGGAAGGCTTTTTAAGATTAGGTGTTTTAGGAGATTTTGATCATCCTTATATTACCTTACAGCATGAATTTGAAAGAGACCAGATTTTAATTTTTGCCAAGATGGCAGAAAAGGGACTAATCTATAAGGGATTAAAGCCGGTGTACTGGTCCTATTCTAGTGAATCTGCTTTAGCTGAGGCTGAGATTGAATATCAGGATAAGGAAGATTTCTCTATTTATTTTAAGCTTCCTATTGTAGGAAACAAGGAATTAGAAGGAGCCTCCTTTTTGGTATGGACAACAACGCCTTGGACACTTCCAGCAAACCTAGCTGTATGTGCTGGACCTGAAATTGACTATGTATTAGCTGATACAGACAAGGGAAAATTTATCTTTGGTGCTGAATTAGAGGATAAACTTACTGAGCTTTTAGAGCTAGGTGAGGTTAAGATTTTAAAGAAGTATAAGGGAAAGGATTTAGAGGGAATAACCTATAAGCATCCACTATATGACAGAGTATCACCATGCATTTTAGGGGATTATGTATCTACCTCTGATGGTTCAGGATTAGTTCACATTGCTCCTGGACATGGTGAGGATGACTATTTGGTTGGAAAGAATTATGGACTTGACATTCTTTGCCCAGTAGATTATCGAGGCTATATGACTAAGGAAGCAGGACAATATGAGGGCTTATTTTATCAGGAATGTAATACTAAGGTTATGGAGGATATGGAGGCTTGTGGATGCTTGCTTAAAACGGTAAAAATCTGCCACAGCTATCCTCATGACTGGCGTACACATAAGCCTGTTATCTTTAGAGCAACTCCACAATGGTTTGCCTCCATTGATCCAATCAAGGAAGAGATATTAGATGCAATTTCTAAAACAACATGGAATCCAAAATGGGGAGAGGTTCGTCTTTCTAATATGATTAAGGATCGTCATGATTGGTGTATTTCAAGACAAAGAGCATGGGGAGTTCCTATTCCAATTTTTTATGCAGAAAATGGAGATCCTGTATTAGATCAAAAGGTATTTGCTCATATCGCAGATTTATTTGGAGAGTATGGGTCTAACATTTGGTTTGAAAAGGAAGCTAAGGAATTATTACCTGCTGGATATACTCATCCAGGTAGCCCTAATGGTATCTTTACCAAGGAAAAGGATATCATGGATGTTTGGTTTGATAGTGGTTCTTCCTATATGCTTTTAAAAAGAAGAGGTCTATCTTATCCAGCAGACCTTTATCTAGAAGGCTCAGATCAATATAGAGGCTGGTTTAATGCTTCCTTAATTACAGGTGTTGCAACTACTGGATTAGCACCATTTAAGACGGTTGTATCTCATGGCTTTACCCTAGATGGAGAAGGGCGTAAGATGAGTAAATCCTTAGGAAATACAGTAGACCCTATTAAAATCTGCAATGAATATGGAGCAGACATTCTAAGATTATGGGTAGCATCTATTGAGTATCGTGCAGATATGCCTCTTTCTAAGGATATTTTAAAGCAAGTATCAGAATCCTATCGTAAAATAAGGAATACCTTGCGCTTCTTAATGGCAAATACAAGTGATTTTGATCCAAAGAGTTCTTTGCCTTATGAGGAGCTTACTCCAGTAGATAAATATATGCATATTAAGTTTCAACGCTTTATTAAGGAAGTTAAAAAGGATTATGATCATTTTGATTTTGGTGAAGTTTATCGTGCAACAAACAGCTATATTGCAAACACCTTGTCTGCCTTTTATTTGGATTTCACCAAGGATATTTTATATATTGAAGCTCCTTCTAGTAAAAAAAGATTATCCTGTCAGACTATTTTCTATGAAATTTTAGAAGGTTTAATGAAACTATTAGCTCCTATTTTGCCACATACTATGAGTGAGGCCTATGACCTATTACCTCATAAGGAACAAGAGGATATCTATCTAACTGATATGCCAGATGCCCAAGAGGTTGATGAAACTCTAGAAAAAGCCTTTGATTCCTTTATGAAATATCGTGATGAGATTCTTAAGGCTTTAGAGGAAGCACGTGCTTCTAAGATTATTGGCAAGAGCTTTAATGCTAAGCTTATTTTAACCTTAGATTCTAAAACAAAGCAATTGTTTAAAGAGCTTAATTCAGATATAGCTCAGTTACTTATTGTTTCTCAATTAGAGGTAAAGGATGGAGATTCCTTTACAATTGAGGTGCAAAAGGCAGAAGGAGCAACCTGTGAGCGTTGCTGGCTGATTGTTCCTAGCATAAATGAGGCTGGACTATGTCCAAGATGTCAAACGATCTTAAAAAAATAAATAAGTATAAGTGCCTATCTATGGATAGGCATTTTAAAATACATTTGAATTTAAAGGGGGAGATAGCAAATAGATAAATCTTTCCTATTCCTATTGTTTATTTTTGACATTCTTGCGTAAAAATGGTAAAATAGTGTAGATAGATTAGGTGGTGAAGGAAATGCAATTTAAATTCTATTATTTGAAGGAAGGAACAAGAGTTTTTGACAGAACAGAGCTTTTAACGTATTTCCAGGCAAATCCTAATATTACTTTGACAAAAAATGGAGATAATAGAGATTATACCTATCATCATCCAATTCTAGATTTTGACGCCCACTTTATCTTATCCTCTAAAAGTGCCATTCCTCACCTAGAGCGGTTAAATCCAAAGTATTTTGATGTGAATTTTAGAGTTGAATTTGATATTAAGCTTCCTACCTATTGTGTAGAATTAATCCTAGATATTGCTGATGAGGTAGCAAAAATGTTTAAGTTTGCGGTATATAATGAATCCTATGAGGATATTGTAACCTTCCGCAAAAATACTCTAGCTAAAACCTTTGATATTTGGAAAAATGCCTATAAAAATAAAAATGAAGAAGAGATAGCAAGCTTTAGTCGAATCGACCCTGCTTTACTCTCTCAAATTTACAATTATATTTTAAGAAAACCAAAGCTAGAGGTTTTATTAGATAAAAATAAAGTGCAGATTTCAGATTATTTCTTTATGAGAACAGATAAATCGAGAACTGCGTTTGTCTGTATGGCATGGGATGGAGAGGATCCTTTTATTATACCACCTGGAATAGATATTCTGTTTTATAGTGATTCTAAATCTCCAAAATATGTAGCTATGCAGGAGCTTGCGGTAAAGGCTGATAAGCTACTTAAAATGATTGATGGCTATGGAAATATCCGAATGGTAGATATGAAATCCGTAGGAAAATTAAGAAAAATTATAACTAAATCCAAGTTTGCTCCTCTTACCGTTGAGCTTAAGGAAATAAAATTAAAAAATATATTAGATATTTAGAAAGGAAGAAAAAAATGGAAAAAGCAAAGTACATTGACCACACAAACCTAAAGGCAACTGCTACATACGATGATATTTTAGCTCTTTGCAATGAAGCAAACCAGCATCAGTTTGCATCTGTTTGTGTAAACCCAAGCAACGTGAGTCTAGCTCACAAGCTACTTAAAGATTCAGGAGTATTAACCTGTACCGTCGTTGGCTTTCCTCTTGGAGCTACTCCAAGCGATGTGAAGGCATATGAAACAACCAAGGCAATCGCTGATGGTGCTGATGAAATTGATATGGTCATTAATCTTGGAATGGCTAAGGCTCATAATTGGGATTATGTTTATGAGGACATTAAGGCAGTTGTGGATGCAGCAAATGGAGTTCTAGTTAAGGTTATCATTGAATGCTGCTATTTAACTGATGAAGAAAAGATTGAAGCCTGCAAGGCATCTATGAAGGCACATGCAGATTTTGTAAAAACTTCTACGGGCTTTGGTACAGGCGGTGCTACGATTGAAGATGTTCGTTTAATGAAAAAGACGGTTGGAACAGTATGTAAGGTAAAGGCTGCTGGAGGAATTAGAGATAAGAAAACCTTTGAGGAAATGATTGAAGCAGGAGCAGACCGAATTGGTTGTAGCTGTGGTGCAAAGATTATGGAGGAATATAAAAATGAGTAATATCCCAACCCCACATATTGCATGTGATGATGCAAGTAAAATCGCAAAAACTGTATTAATGCCTGGAGATCCTCTTCGTGCAAAATTCATTGCAGATACTTTTTTAACCGATGTTATCTGCTTTACGTCAACAAGAAATATGTTTGGCTATACAGGAAAGTATAATGGAAAAAGAATTTCTGTTATGGGTTCAGGAATGGGAATGCCCTCTATTGGTATTTATTCCTATGAACTTTTCCAGTTTTATGGAGTAGAAACAATTATACGTATTGGTTCAGCAGGCTCCTATGATGCTGATCTTAAGGTGTATGATACAGTTTTAGTTACAGAGGCATATTCTGAATCCTCTTTCGCAAAAACAGCTTTTGGCATTCGTGGCAAATCCTTAAAAAGCTCTAATGCAGTCAATAATAAGCTTCGTTTAGCAGCTCAAAATTTGGGAATTCCTCTTAAGGAAGCTAAAATTCATTCTAGTGATGTCTTTTATTCCTCTGATGCAAATCGTTGGAAGGAAGTTCATGATACCTATGGCTGTAAATGTGTTGAAATGGAAAGTTTTGCATTATTTGCAAATGCAAAGGCTACTGGAAAGAAGGCAGCTTGTCTGCTTACAATATCAGACTCCTTTATCAGTCATGAGGTTACCTCAAGTGAGGAGCGTCAGAAGAATTTTACAAATATGATGAAGATTGCTCTAGAATTAGCGAGTAAATAAAAAGGAAGAAGTATTTCTTCTTTTTTTTCGTACAAAATAGTAAAAAAGGAGGAAGCATATGGATATTTATTTAAAGCAAGAGAAATTTCATCAGCTTGTTTTTAGACGATATTTTGTGGCACCCTTACTTCCTGAAGAGATAACAATTAGAAAATTTTTATGCTACTATCAGGAACTTGCCTGCAAAGAATATTTTACAGAAGCTAAGCTACATGCTTTTTTAGGCCATCTTTACGATGCGAAATTTCAGGTTTATTTAACAAATTATGGTTCATATAGTTTATTTGTTTATTCATTATCCGCTGTTGAACCACTTTATGTTGAGGATGACGAATACACAATAGAGCGCTTAGAGGAGGCCTTTGAAAGTCTTGTTATTCCAAAAATGGGGAATCATCAAGCGGACTTTTCTTTATTTCAAAGAGCCTATGAAATCTTTGAAAGTGATCTATTAAGCTTAGAGGAAAATACAGCTAGTAAAGCCTATCAACAGGCCATAGAACTTTACTTTAAGGGGACAAATCGAGAATTTAACAGCTATGGTAATCTTACAGATTTAAAAAAAATACAGCCCAAGGATGTCTATTTATATTATAAGAAATTGATGACTGAAGAAAGTATTTCTATTGGCACAGGTAATCTTGATAAAAAAAGTACCGTTAAAGCAATAACATTAACGCCTAAAACGGGATATCACTTTAAAGAAAGAGGTACACCTAAGCCCTATATTGAAAAAAAACTTAGAGGACATCAAGGCTATTTGACTTTAATATATGAAACGGGCATTTATGCGGATGATCCTCTTTATTATGCGTGCATGTTTTTAAATCATATTCTTGGAGGCACCTCGTCATCCTATTTATTCCAGCTTGTTCGAGAAAAATATGGCTTATGCTACTCCATTCATTCAACCTATTTAGGAGCAACAGGCATAATCGTCATTACCTGTGTCCTTGATCCTATGCAGGTTAAGAAGGGACTATCTGCCATAGAAGAGGCAATTTTAGAAATCCTTAAATTGCAGTTTTCTTTAGAAGAAATTCAAAAGTATTACATTTCTAATCACAATTTAGCGGAGGATTACATAGATACAGCGATTCAAAATTATATTTCGGATCATTATTTTTTAGATACTCCAAAGTCTTTTGAGGAAGTTAATCAAATGAAGAAGGTAAGCAAGGAGGATATACTTAAGGTATATCAGGGCTTAAATAAAGCCTTTGTCTATGTGCTAGGAGGAAAAATAAATGAGAAATAACTCAGAGCTAGAGATAATTGATGGGCTTCGTGTATGCTATATTGAGAAGCCACTCTTTCATAAGAGCTATGCTGGAATTGGAGTGAATTTTGGTGGCAGAGATATAGAGCTTATGAGTGGAGATGAAAAAATAAAATTGAAGGAAGGAACTGCTCATTTTATTGAGCATAAGCTTTTCCAGCTTGAGGATGGAGATGCATTTGAAAAATTTTCTAAAATGGGTGTAAATTCAAATGCCTACACTGATTTGGAAAAAACAATCTATTATTTCACAACATCCTCAGACCTCTATGAACCCTTAGCCCTGTTACTAAAAATGTATTTTACACCAGTTTTTAAAGAAGAGGATATAGAAAAAGAAAAGGAAATTATTTTGTCTGAAATTAAAATGTATGATGACATTCCCCAAACAAAGTTTTCTTTAAGGCTTTTGAAAGCTCTTTATCATAAGCACCCTTTGTCTTCTCCTATTGCAGGAACAATAAAGAGTGTTAAAGAAATCACCAAAACTACTTTAGATGTAGCCTATAAATCCTTTTATACAATAGAGAATTCAGTATTGGTTGTTGCTTCTAATGAACCAAGACAAAAGGTTTATCGTTTTATTAAGGATACTCTTTCACATCTACATCCGCTTCATAGTTTTCCAAAGTATATTTCATATCCCTTACACCCCTTAGGAAAAGATTTCATTTATAAGGCAAAGGTTGAACAACCAACAGCAGCTTTAGCAATTCGATTTTCTGCAAATCAGAATATGCCTCTTTTTTGTAACTATATTATGGGCATTTTTGATAGTCTTTTTTCACCTATATCTCCATTTTTTAAAAAGCTTTATGAGAAGAAGGCCTTTCTTGCAGATATTGATTATTCTGTATCAACATTAAGAGATACTAGTTATGCTATATTATCTACTACCTCTAATCATCCCAAGCTTTTCTTAGAAC
>JAIEEQ010000071.1 GCA_029067355.1 Anaeroplasmataceae bacterium
TCACAAATCTTCCCATGAGGAATAATAGAATTTTCCTTAAAAGAAAGGGTTTTTATTGTGGTAGAATACTTTCTTTGGTGAGCAAAGACTACAATGCTTTGATACAAGCTTCCTTGGACTGTCGTCTGCTCAATTACAATAATTTCTTTATGCTGGCTCAAAATCTCATCTAGAACTTTTTCATCTAAGGGATGAATATAGCGAGCATTCACTATTGAACAATGAAGTTGCTCCTGTTCTATAATGCGTTGAATTCTTAAAAGATCAGGTCCATAGGAAATGACACACTTCTTCTTACCCTTTACTATATATTCCCAGCTTGGCTGAATCACAGCCTTAGATTCTAGCATTTTTAAATCCACTAAAGCATTTGCTCTTGGATAGCGGATAACAATGGGCCCCTTGTGTGTAAAAGCGTAATTGAAGATTCCTACAAGCTCTAAAGGATCCTTTGGCATAGCAACCATAACATTAGGCATCATACTAAACATTGCAACATCATAAATGCCTTGATGCGTTGCACCGTCCTCTCCAACAACACCTGCTCGGTCAATACCTATAATAACTGGCAAATTTTGACGAGCTATATCATTTAAAATTTCATCAAATGCACGCTGAGAGAATGTTGAGTAATACAATAAAACAACCTTTTGATTACATAATGCAATTCCAGCAGCCATATCTGCTGCATGCTCTTCAGCTATACCTACATCATAAAAATCCTTAGGATAGTTTTCTGCAAACTTTTCTAGCTTTGATCCAGCCTTCATCGCAGGGGTAACTACAAAAAACTTTTCTTCTTCTCTCTTTTTAGTCAAATAGTGTGTAACAAGATCTGAATAGGAATGCTCAAGCGGATTACAGGACTTAAGGGGCTTTCCTGTTTCCTTATCAAAGGGACCAACTCCATGAAAGCTTCCTTCTTGGTCTGCTTCTGAAGGGGCATATCCCTTTCCCTTTTGAGTAATAACATGCAATAAAACAGGCTCTGTGTTTTTCTTTACTCTTTGTAGAGATTTGATACAAGCTCTTAAATCATTTCCTTTAATAGGACCATAATAGTCAAAGCCTAAATCCTCAAAAATATTATCATGCTGAATAAAAGCCTTTAAGCCCCGCTTTAGCTGATGAAACCAATTGGTAACAAAGGTAGGCAAAATGATATTTAAAACTCGTTTTAGGCCTCGCCAAAATCGGGTTCCCCTTAATCTAGATAAAGCCTTAGATAGAGCTCCAACAGATTTTGAAATCCCCATTTTGTTATCATTTAAAATAATAATTGGTGCTAGGCGATGCTGAGATCCTAAAAAGTTCATCCCCTCAAAAGCAACGCCATTCATAATAGAGGAATCTCCAATTAGGCTAATAATCTTCTCTTCTTTATTGGCACTTGCAAGAAGCATTCCAGCCATAGCCGAAATTGTTGTAGAGGAATGTCCAGATTCCCAGATATCATATTTGGATTCTTCTCTTCTAATATATCCGCTCATTCCTCCATATTGTCTTAGATTTACAAAATCCTTTGCTCTACCAGTCAATATCTTATGGACATAGGATTGATGTCCAACGTCAAATAAAAATTTATCCTTTTCAGGGTCAAACACATAATACATTGCGATGGTGATTTCTACAACACCAAGATTACTGCTCAAATGTCCACCTGTTTTAGAAATTGTATCAACTAAAAACTCTCGAATCTGTGTAGCAAGCTCTTTGAGCTCCTTCATAGACATATTTTTTATAAATGAGGGGTCTTTTATTTCAAATAAATCAATCATAAGCTCACCCTTTTCCAAAGTGTACTATTATAATTATACTAATTTCAAATAGAAAAAACAACAATATCTCAAAAATTCATCATAAATTAAAATAGAATTTCTAATTATTTCCATTTTATTTTCTTTGATCTAGCTCAAAATATAGATGTAAGGAAGTGAAAAAATGAAAGATAAGATTACCTGTCGCCCTTGTAAGGAAGAAAACAACTGGGAAATCGAAAATCAATATGGTGAAGTATTAGAAACTCACTATAACACAAAGGAATCCTGTGTTAAGGCAGGAGAGCGCTTAGCCACAGAATGTGGTTGTGAATTATGTGTCTGTGATAAGTAAGTCATAAATCAATCTCTTAATTTTGATACATATATAAAAAGGAACTATCTTCTATTTTTGTGATAGTTCCTTTGTTTTTTTAATTTATATTATTTGGATTTTATTTTTTGACTTAATTTATCTTTTTCTTGTCTTTATTTTTAAAAAACCATTCTTTTCAGCTTTACACCAAAGAAAGTTATGGCCTATGGAAATAGTCCTTTTTACCTTTCTATAAAGCTTTTTAAATCTTCCCAGACTGCTTGAGCATCCTGATACCCTAACTGATAAGCTTCTTCTAGTTTCTGCTTATTTTTTTCTAACCGATCAATTTCTAAATTTTTTGAAGGCCGAATCATAAAAATATTTTGATCATTTTCTATAATTTTAAGTACTTTATTGTATTGGATATGTCGCTGTTCTAAGGTTTTTAAAAATTTTGGGTACTTCCTGTACTTCATCTGAATGGCCTTAAATAATAGCGGATTTTGTTTTTGACAAAGGTATCCCCTTGGCTTAGTAAGAACAATAATACATTTTTTAGCATTCTTCTTTGCCTCTAGAAAAGGTATAGAATCAGAAATACCACCATCTAAATACCCCTTCCCCTGAATCCACTGAATTTCTGAAAGCATAGGAAGGCTTGAGGAAGCACAGATATATTCTATATCCTTATGATAATCTAAGCATGGATAATATTCTGCACGACCCGTTTCTACATTGGTTACCGTAGCATAAAGCTTGCAAGGGTTACTATGAGCTGCTTCATAATCAAAAGGAATCAGCTCATTTGGAATTTTATAATAAACAAATTCCTTGTTAAAGTAGTTACCTGTCTTTGTTAAGCTTCTCTTAGAAGCACAGTCAGGGTCATTCACATAATCTGCTAAGGAATGGTATCCTCTTGTTCTTTGCTTAGAAATAAAGCTAGCTCCAACACAAGCTCCAGCTGAAACACCATAAACTGCGTCAAAGCTTAAATTTTGATCTAAAAAGAAATCCAAAACTCCTGCTGTATATACCCCCTTCATTCCTCCACCCTCCAAAACAAGATGGGTTCGACTTGATTTCACCTCATAGTGTAACTTTAATAAAACATGTCTTGCTATTAGAATGCCTGCAACACTAGGAACAAAAGAAACTGTTGGTAAAATCTCTGGATTTTTAAGGATGGGTTCTTCCGTAGAGAAAAGAACTTCTACACCTTCAATATCTAACTTTTTCAATTCTTGTCTAAGTTTTTTGGCTAAAGGACAGACAGAGGTTTTTGAAATATCCTTGATTATAAATTTAGTAGGATCGAGCTTATTTGCTGTTCCACAACATGAAATAATTTGTTTGCCATATTCCTTTGCTTTTTTGATAATTGCTAGCTTTCCTTTCAAGTCATCAATGCAATCAATAACGTAGTCAAAGGAACTAAAATTCATTTGTTCTATTGTTTCATCATCTATACGCAAGGGATAGGCATAAACCTTGGCATTAGGATTTATATCTAAAATACGTGAAGCACAAGCCTCTATTTTAGGCTTACCCATTGTTGATTCTAAAGCAATGATTTGGCGATTCTTATTAGATATTTGAATCTTATCACAATCTATAATAGTAAAGGTTCCTACTCCCTGCCTAGCTAAAATTTCAACCGTATATCCACCAACACCGCCTAAACCAAATACAGCAATATGAGAATTCTTGTAAGCCTCCAGTGTTTCAGCTCCTAAAAGCGGAATAGAACGTTGCTCCATATTACTTCTCTCCTAAAAGCTGCTTTAACTCTTGAACCAGCTCATTCATACGATCCACAACTGCCATAAAAGCATCTACCTTCGTTAAATCGACCCCCGCTGTCTTTACAATATCAACTGGATAAGCAGATCCTCCCATAGAAAGCATAGCTAAATATTTCTTTATATTTTCCTTTGGATTTTGCTTTACAGCGTCATAAATTGCAAGACTTGCAGCAAAGCTTGTTGCATACTGATAAACATAAAATGGAGTATGGAAAAAGTGTGGAATATAAGCCCAGACATTATTCTTGTAAGGCTCATCTTCTAAGTTTATTCCATAGTAATCCCAGTAAAGCTCCGTCATAATCTTACTTAAGGCTTCAGCAGTAACAGGCTTTCTTTCCTCTACCATCTGATGAGCTAAATACTCATAGTTTGCAAATAAGGTTTGACGATAAAAGGTTGAAACAATATTATCTATGGCCTGCTGTAAAACTACAATTTTTTCTTCCTTACTATGAGAATGCTTCATTACATAATCTAAGAAAAGCTGTTCATTAAAGGTAGAGGCGATTTCAGCAACAAAAATTGTATAATTGGCATTGACCTCATCCTGATTTTCATTAGAATAAAGAGTGTGAATGGAATGTCCAGCCTCATGAGCCACAGTAAATGCACTATCTAAATTATCATTATGATTCAATAAAATAAAGGTTCCTTTATGGTAAAGACCCGTAGAATAGGCTCCTGTACGCTTTCCATCCTTTGTATGAACAGATACTCTTCCCTGCTCTAATGCCTTTACAGCATGCTGATAATAATCCTCACCCAGGACTTTACAAGCATCTAAAACCATTTCCTTTGATGCCTCATAGGTATACACCTCATTACTTTCAGCAAAGCTTAAAAAACGATCATAGGTATGAAGTGTTTCAAGGTTAAAGTATTTTTTTCTCAAGGCATAATATTCCTTTAAAGGACCATTCTTTGTTCTTGCTGTATCAATCAAGGACAAAAATACCTCCTTTGGTATAGCATTATGGTAAAGATGGCTCTCTAAAATAGAGGAATATCCTCTATTTTTAACATTAGCTAGTTCAGACTGCATAATTCCATCATAGATACCAGCAAAGGTATTCTTATGCTCTTCATAAAATTTGTAAATTGCCTCAAAAACGATTCTTCGATCCTCCTGATTAGGAAGGATTCCCAAATAATATTGAAAGTTAGATTCATTTAAGGATAATTCCTCTTGAGTAGATATTTGAACAATTACTCCCTCTCTATCTGAAACAGCTAGCTTATCATATAGGCGATAAAATCCTCCTGTGGCCGCTCCATAAGTAGCCATAAGCTCTTCACTTTTCGCATCTAAATAAAAATCTTTACTTCTAAATAGCTGCTCCATTTTAAACTGATATTTTTTCAGCTTATCATTTTTCAAAAATTGAAATAGCTGTTCCTTATCATTTGCCAAAAGCTCAGGCTGAATAAAGGAAGTTTTGCTTATATAATCATTATATAGCTGATATACCTTTTGATAATCCTCTCCCGCCTTGTTATCCTTTTGATTTAAATCATACTTCATAGAAGCATAACAAAACAGCTTTTCTATCTGCTCATCAATTTTTTTCATTACACACTCATATTCAAGAAGTCCTTCTAAAGTATTCAGCTTTCCCTTTAAAGCTTCCACAGCAGTAAACTCCTTAGGAAAGGATTCTAAATCCTTTAAAAAATCATCATAGCTTGCATAAATTAATCCTAAATTCCACTCGTTCATACAAATCCCTCCAAAATCATTTATTCCTATTTTACAATAAAACAGGAAAAAAATAAAGAAAAATACTTTAACTTTTCTAGATTTGAAGATATAATAAATTTTAGGTGATTGAAATGAAGATTGTTGGAACAATTGTTGAATATAACCCCTTACATAATGGTCATATTTACTCCATTAACGAAATCAAAAAAAAGAGTCATGCAGACATTATAATTGCTGTTTTATCTGGAAATTTTACAATGCGTGGGGATTTATCCCTTTTTGATAAATTTGAAAAAACTAGACAGGCACTTTATGCATCTATTGATTTGGTCATAGAGCTTCCCTTTGTTTTTGCAGTTCAAAATGGTGATATTTTTGCGAAGAATGCCATTCATCTTCTTCACCTCGCTGGTGTTGAGGAAATCTGGTTTGGTTCTGAATCAAACAATCCAAAGCTATATTTTGAATGCTACAAAATTTGGAATACTAAAGAGGCACAGGAAAAAATCAAAGAACAGCTTTCTTATGGAAAATCCTATAAGGAAGCCACTGCTTCTATCATCAACCTTCCAAGTAATGATCTTTTAGGCTTTTGTTACTATAAGGCGATACAGGAATTTTCCTATCCTATAACTCTTCATACCATTCAACGTATAGGAAGCTATGATTCGCTAAAGCCCAAGGAATATGCCTCAGCCTATGCAATTAGAAAGGATCTATCCTTAATTCAGGAATACTGTCCTCACTTTATTGATACAAATAAAATCAGAGATTCTAAACTTTTATTTTCCTACTTGAAATATCAAATTTTAAATCTAGATACCTCTGAATTAAGGGATATCTTCTTTATAGAAGAAGGTATGGAGAATAAATTAAAAGCTGTTCAAGGCTATTTTTCATATGACGACTTTGTAGAATTTTTAGCTACAAAACGATATACAAAAAGCAGAATTCAAAGAATGCTTTCTTATATTTTATTTCATATAAAAAAACAGGACTTTTCCATAGACAATTTTCATTTTTTACGAGTGCTTGGCTACTCAGAAAAGGGGAAATGCTATTTAAATTCATTGAAAAAAAAGGTATCTATTCTTACAAATATCAAGGAGGGAATTCATCCCATTTTAGATATTGAATTAAAAATTACTAAAATTTTAGATATGATATATTCTACTTCTACTCTAGCTTTAGAACAAGGAAAGCCTCAGGAAATATAGAAAAGAAAAAGAGCTCAAGCACTAATCACACTCATAGAGATTATGCTAATGAACTCTTCTTTTTTTATTTTGTTAACAATAGATATGCCTGAATGGCGCAAATTGTTTTTGCATCCTTGATGATTCCCTTTTGTATCATTTGTAGCACATCATCCAAGTCATGCCAAGAGGATTTAATACTTTCATCCTCATCAAAATGGGTTTGTGTAGTCTGAAATCTTCTAACAAGATACAAATAAATCTTCTCATCTGAATACCCACAGGTTGGGTATATGGTTGTTAAGTAGGACATATCTAAAGCTAAATGACCTGTTTCTTCTTCAAATTCTCTTAAGGCAGTAATCTGTGGGTCCTCATTTGGTTCTAATTTTCCTGCAGGAATTTCATAAAGCATTTCATTATAGGCGTACCGATATTGCTGAATTAGTAGAACCTTTTTTTCTTCTGTAACACATAATACGCCAGCTCCACCCGAATGACGGACAATTTCTCTATATGATAGACACCCATTGTCACATTCCACCTGATCAAGCTCTAATCTTAATATTTTACCTTCATAAATGACTTTTCGATTCAAGTATTTCTCCATCCTTGTCTTCCTCCTTTGAGAGTTCTTCTTCTATTTGTTCTATCTTTGTTTCTTCTATACTTACTTTATTTTCATTAAAATGCATTCCTTGATATCCCTTTTTCTTAATTTGAAGGAAAAAGAAAAGTAAACAAACAAGACTCATGATAGCTATACATACATTAGAGATTCCCATAGATAACCCAGCACATTCTACGCCAAGCTCTGGGAAGCAATAAAGTAGGATTACTAAAATAGGAATTCTGAAAACAAAGGCTCTGGCTATATTAATAAACATCGTCAGTTTAGTTTTTCCAAAGCCGTATAATATTCCAAGAACCCCTGCATTGATAGCAAGTGATGGAATAGACCATGAATCATAATTATGAATCATTTTAACATAGGTCATAAACTCTTCTGCCTGTGCTGGATCCTGATCCTGACTATATAATCCAATTAAAATCTCTTGAAATACAAAGCGTATAAGTATCCAAGCCACAAGTCCAATTACAGTTGCTAAAATGAAGCCTTTAACGAAGCATTCTATGGCTCGCTTTAAATTTCTGTTTCCCAAATTCTGAGAGATGATTGTTGACTCCGTTTCCTCAAAAGCATTAATTGGAGTTGTTGCAATACCATTTAGATTATTTGAAACAGAAAGTGCACCTACAACAAGTCCAGCTGAGGCTTCAGCTGAAGCTATGGCCATTGGATCAGATAAATCAATTTGAGCCTTCAAAATTTCTAAATATCTTGCTCCAAAAATGGAATTAACAGCAACCTTGCCAAAGGAAAAAACAAATTTACCCAAAAAAATAGGAATAGATAGGAACAAGATAGGTTTAACATATTTCCATGACAAACTGAATTGCTTTATGCTGATACGAAAGATATTATTTTTCTTCAGCATCAAGAAGCCTAAAATTAAAAATAATACAATTTGTGAAATAAGAGTTGCAACTCCTATCCACAAAATACTATCAACATGAAGCAAATAAATGAAAATATAGTTTAAAAGAAGCTTGATTCCCATTGTAACAAAATTCAGGTAAAAAATAGATTTTGTATTTCCCTTTGATTTTTGAAGAGCAATAAACACATTATTATATGCGATAAATAGTAATTCTATAATCTGAATGATAAAGTATCCTGTTGAAGCAGAAGCCTGTGCCTGAGATATACCAGATAATTTACAAATCGGATAAGCAAGAGGAATACAAAACAAGGCTAAAGCGGCTACTACTACCGTAACTAAGCTCACCAATACATTTGCATTTTTACGTGCGATGTCATATTCTCCAGCTCCAAAGTGTCTTGCGACAATAATTGCACCACCAGCTGCTATACCAGAGCCAAAGGAAGATAAAAGATTTTTAATCTGCCCTAAAGCTGCCACAGAGGAAACGGAATCAGTAGAGATTTCATTTGCAAAGATACTATCAACTAAGGAATAAAAGGAATTAAACAAATTATAGATAAATAAGGGAGCACATATGGCAATTATCACTTTCCACATATTTCCATTAAGAATCATACTTCTTCTTTTTTCATCTGAAATCTTCATTTCTCTTTCCTCCTTTATTCCTTTTCTATTATACCTCTTACCCTAGAATTGTGTAGGAAAAATTATCACAATTTTATTTTCATTTTAAATTATGAAAACATTTTCAACAATCCGTATTATAAATTAGTGATAAAATAGTAACTGTTCACTTTTAAGAAAGGAAATGTGAGAATTATGTTTTTAGAAGTATCTCAAGGCATACAGGCCTTTGAGGTTTTGTTGCCCTTAGCACTGATATTAATCCTATCCAAGCTATTAAGTATTGGATGTAGAAAAATCGGCCTACCTCAGGTTGTAGGTATGCTACTAACTGGTATTATATTAGGACTTATTACCCTTATTCCTAATGAGCCAATTTTCAATTCAACTGCAATGGAAGGAATCAATTTTATTGCTGAGATTGGAGTTATCCTAATTATGTTCTCAGCAGGAATTGAAACTGACTTAAAACAAATTAAAGCAACTGGGGTTGCTGCAACGATTATTACCATCTTAGGAGTAGTTGTTCCTATGCTGTTTGGCTTTCTTGTATCTGGAATTCTTCCAGGAGGATTTGGAAAAGACTATATTATAAGAAATCTTTTTTATGGTGTTATTCTTACAGCAACCTCAGTATCTGTTACAGTTGCTACACTTAAAGAACTTGGAAAACTAAATTCTAAAATAGGAACTGCCATTGTATCTGCTGCTATTCTAGATGATATATTAGGTGTTATTGTTTTATCCGTCGTCATATCATTAAATCAGGCCCTTACCTCTGCATCTAGCAATGTAGCAATGGACATTCTTATTGTATTTGGAAAAACGATTGGGTTCTTTGTGTTTGCAATTGTTCTAGGGTTAGGCTTAAGAATCTTATTTAAAAAGCTAAGTAAAAAATATGGACATCATCGAAGACTCCCTATTTTTGGTATCGCCATTGCCTTCTTCTTCTCCTACGCTGCTGAGGAATGGTTTGGAATTGCAGATATTACAGGAGCCTTCTTTGCAGGACTTATGCTTTCAGGAGGAAAGGATGCAGAATATATTGAGCGGAGAACTGACATTGCTTCCTACATGCTATTTACACCTGTATTCTTCGCTAAGGTAGGATTAACAAGTCTATCTAGCTTCAAGCAAATTGATTCAACCTTTATTCTTTTTGGTTTCTTGTTTATCCTTGCAGGAATTGCAGGAAAACTATTTGGATGTGGACTGGGAGCTAAAATCACGAAAAATAGCTGGAAGGATTCCTATCGTTGTGGCTTAGGAATGATGTGTAGAGCGGAAGTATGCTTAATTTGTGCAAGTAAGGGAATCTCAGCAAATATCATTTCTGCTTCTATTCAGCCCTTTATTCTTTGCCTCATCTTGATTACATCCTTTGTAACTCCAGTTCTTCTGAAAAAGAGCTATAAAAATGAAATTCCTCAAGAACTAAATCATGATATTATGATTCCAATAATTGAGGCACCTACTGAAGAAAAATAAAATATTTTACGAAGCATGATGCCTTGACTAAAGAGTGTCTGTTATAGGGATTTTCTTGCAGAAAAACAAATAGCCCACTGACTTCGTAAACGAAGTATAGTGGGCTATACTTATTTGATGTTAGTATGCTAAATTGCAATTTATCGTTCATACCGATAATACTTAAAACCATTTTCTTGTTTGATAAATCTAAATCCGACTTTTTCAAGTACGTGCTGACTACGTGTATTTTTAACAATCGTATCAGCGTTTACAGCAACCATATTCAACACCTCAAAGGCATATTTTATCGCCAACTGCTCTGCACGTGTGCCATATCCTTTACCTTTAACTGAATTATTTTGCAAATGAATACTTAATGTACATTCTCGACTTGTTCGATTTATATCCTTTAATTGCAACTCTCCAATTGGTTTTTCATCTTTCATTATTGCAAACAGAATGCGAGATGGATTTTGTTTTGTCTCAAAATATTTATTTACAGCATTTTCATCATATTTGTATGCTCCAAACAAATTCATATTCATATAAATTGAAGAGTCGTTCTCCCAATCTAAATACAACTGATGACAAAACTCTTTTGTCATTATACGGAGAGTAATGTTGTCCATAAAGACCTCCAAATTACTATTTATCATAGCTACATTATATCAAAACCAAATGAAAAAAACAAGGATGAAAAAGTCCTTGCTTTTTTCTCTTTTCTATTTTACGATTAAGGAAGAGGACGTCATTTCCTTAGGAACATCTACTCCTAAAAGCTCAAGTAAGGTAGGAGCTATGTCAGATAATATACCATCTCTTAAATGAATATTTTTATCTGTAACTACAACTGGAACTAAATTTGTTGTGTGTGCAGTAAATGGTTTCCCATCTGCATCAAGTAGCTTTTCTGCATTACCATGATCTGCAGTAATTAATGCAACACCACCAACATCATCTAAGGCTTCAACACAGCGTCCAACACAGGTATCTACTGCTTCAACTGCCGCAATAGCTGCAGGAATTACACCTGTATGTCCAACCATATCACAGTTAGCAAAGTTTAAAATGATACAATCAAATTCTTGACTGCGAATTGCATCACATACTTTATCACAAACCTCATAAGCACTCATCTGTGGCTGTAAATCATAGGTTGCAACCTTTGGGGAATTCACTAAAATACGGGTTGCACCTGCAATTTCACGATCAGCTCCACCATCAAAGAAAAAGGTAACATGGGCATACTTTTCAGTTTCTGCAATACGTAATTGCTTTAGTCCTGCTTCAGATACGACATCACCGAATAAGTGATCTAGCTTCTGTAAGCCGAATGCAAGAGGCCCCTTGACAGTATCAGCATATTTCATCATAGACACATAGAAAATGTCCTTTGGAGCGTGGGATAAATCCATACGATATGGCTTTTCTGCATTATAAACAATCCCCTCTGGATTGGATAAGCAGGTTGAAATCTGAATGGCTCTATCTGGTCTAAAGTTTGCAAATACAATAGAATCTCCATCCTCAATTTGCCCTTCCTTAGAACATACAAAGGGAACCATAAATTCATCCGTTACCCCCTTTTCATAAGATGCCTCAATTCCTGTAAAAGGATCTGAATAATATTCTCCTTTCCCCTGTGTCATAGCATCATAGGCAACCTGAATGCGATCATAATTTTTATCTCGATCCATTCCATAGTATCTGCCACCCACAGTAGAAACAATTACATTTCCTTCATCAACAATCTTCTTTAAATATATAGCTGCACTCTTGGGTGCCACATCTCTACCATCTAAAAAAGCATGATAGAAAACATTTTTTACTCCAAGCTTATGAGCAAGCTTTGCAATAGCAATAATATGAGAAGTATGGGAATGAACACCACCATCACTACATAATCCAAAAATATGAAATTTTTTATTCGCATTTTTAGCACGTGTAATAGCTTCTACAATAGCCTCATTTTTTTCAAATTCACCTGTCTTAATTGAATTGTTGATTCTTGATAGGGATTGCCAAACTATTCTTCCTGCACCAATATTCATATGACCTACCTCAGAGTTTCCCATTTGTCCCTCTGGTAGTCCAACGGCCTCACCGCTCGCATTTAATGTTTTTGTATCAAATTCTTTAAATATTCTGTCTAGATTGGGCTTCTTTGCCTGACAAACTGCATTACCCGTAGAGCAATCAGCAAGTCCATAGCCATCCATAATCATTAACATAACTGGTCTTTTCTTCATAATATCCTCCATAATACATTGGTATTATATACCAAAACATAAAAAAGGTCCATCCAAAATTAACATTATTTTATTTCATTTGTCCAAATTTTATAGGCAACTTCTTCTCTTACCTCTGTAATAATCTTTTCAACCTGTGTAAAGACTTCCTTTTCTTCAAATAATTCAATGACCTCACCTGAATACCTTGTTCCTTTATATTGCCTCAATTCTTCAAGTAATGAGGATAAAGTCTTTGTTAAAGAATATGGTCTGCCAACATAGTCCGTAGCAGCATCTATTGTATCCGCAACTGATAAAATATCAATTAAAGGCTGATTGTTAGTCTGAGGCTCTCCTTTTGGATACCCTCCTGTACCATCATGCCATAAATGATGCAATAAAATTCCCTCACTAATTGGATCAGGATATCTCCCTTTGGCTAAAGTTTGATATCCTACTGAGGAATGAAGCTTGATGATTTCATACTCAGCATCCTCAATTTTTCTATGAGATAAAGAAATATATTTAATAAAAAAATGCTTTCCAACATCATGAAACATAGCCATATCCTCTATGGTTTTTAGAATCCTGTCTCTTTGAGATAAAATTTCTGGTAAAGAAAAATTTTCTAAAATTCCATTGAAAAAGCTTGGATTCTTCTTTAAAAGCTCTTTTGTTAAAACAGAGCTAATTCTTCTTACCATATCTACATGAATAAAGGTAGATGGATTTCTTACAATCAAGACTTGAAATAATAGGCTCTTAATTTGTTCAAAGGGATAAATACTAGAGGCTACCTTTAAAAAAGAAATCAATTCTTCATTCAAAGTATCTGTAAACTCAGATATTGGAATCTGACTTACGAAATCTAAAACCTTTTTCGTTCTAGGAAGTAGATGTGGCAGTAGTTCTTCTGGAGTAATATCTGTATAGGAGCGATAATATTCAATATAATAAGCCGTCATTTTTATAATACTTGAGGCTCTTTCAATCAAATCATAATCTGCATTAGGGTTAGACAATTCATCTAATTTTTCTAATAGCTCTTCAATCGTTATTTTTCCATAATGAAAGCTTGCAGCATAAAAGGTATATTTATACAATACTGCACTTACTAAACTTGTCTGCTTCATTTGACTTAAATGCTCTAAAGAATATACCGCTGCCTCATAAACAAGCTCTACATATTCTTTTGGAACAGACTCCATATCCTTTCCAAAGCTTCTGAAATAAGCTAAAGCACCACTTACATTTCTTTCAATTGAGAGAATATAACGATCATAGGGAATATCAGGATGAGGGTGATTCTTCTGCTGTTCTTGTACAAACTCCAAGATACGTTTGGATCTTTCATAGATAAATTCATTATCTAAAAGCTGATTTCCATAGCAACGTAAAAAATAATTTTTTCCCTCAATAGACAATGAATCATATTGATCCTGATAGGCTTCAATGCTTTTAAAATAAGAAAGTTTTCTTTTTCCTGTTCGTGAAGCTTCTATTAAATACTCACAAAAGCCACAATAATATTTTTCTTTAACAATCGCATTTATATCAGATGCTTGCAAAGCATACGCTAGCAAAAGCTTGTGAATTCTAAAATAAATAGAGTTATCTAAGGAGCCAAAACGCAAGGATAGGCTTGCTGAAAACTCCTCCAAAAGAGCAACATCCTCTGTCGTTAGCTCAGCTTTTTTCTCTAAAGGAAGAATATATTCTTCTATGATTTGATTATTTTCCACAAAAATGTTTCTTTTTTCAATAGCTATCCTATGTAAGCTAGATAAAACGTATTCCTTAGTATCTAAAGAAGTAAACTTAATATTATCAAGTTCTACATATCTTTTTAAATTTTCGGCATACTTTAAATAATTTTTCGACAAAATCATCCCTCCTTTTTTCATTCTAACATAAATTTAATATTTTTTCTATAAGAATTATGAGAAAGACTTTTCTACTGCTTTCTTCCATCCAGTAAGCATATGATCTCTTTTTTCCTTCGAAATGGTTGAATTAAATTGAGTGCCAGATTCATTTAGCTTAAGCAAATCCTGTTTTTCCCAAATACCAAGACACAATCCCACAAGATAGCAAGCACCTAATGATGTTACCTCATTGTTTAGAGGTCTATCAATGGTAATAGCAGATATATCAGATTGCAGCTGTAATAAAAGATCATTTACACTTGCCCCTCCATCTACACGTACCCGATTTAAGGGTTTCTTCAAATCCTTTTCCATTGCGGTAATAACATCATTTACCTGATAAGCAATAGCCTCTAAAGCAGCACGAATAATATGCTCTCTTTTCGTCCCACGTGTTATTCCTGTAATCAATCCCTCTGCATCTCTGTTCCAGTAGGGAGCACCAAGACCGCCAAACGCTGGAACAATATAAACGCCATTTGTATCTGAAACTTTCTTTGCAAATTCCTCACTTTCAAAGGAAGCATTTAATAAATTCAGTCCATCTCTCAGCCACTGAATCAAAGCACCGCCTATGAATACACTTCCCTCAAGAACATAGCTAGGCTTGTTCCATGTTTCACATCCTAAGGATGTAATCAGTCCATTTTTAGAGGTTAAAGCAGTGTCCCTTGTATTCATTAATAAAAAACATCCTGTTCCATAGGTAACCTTTAAATCACCCGTTTCAAAACAGCATTGACCAAATAATGCAGATTGCTGATCTCCTGCCACCCCACATATAGGAATCCTAAATCCAACGATTTCATTATCTGTGTATCCATAAATATGACTTGACGGGCATACCTCTGGCAGGATGGATGCTGGTATTCCAAATAAATTGCATAAATAAGGATCCCAACAAAGCTTATGGATATTATAAAGCATTGTTCTAGAAGCATTTGTATAATCTGTTTTAAAAATTTTTCCATCAGATAGCTTCCACATTAAATAGGTATCTATTGTACCAGCAAGTAGCCGATGCTCCTTTAATAGCTCAGAGGCAAGAGGAATATTCTTTAACAGCCATTCTATTTTACTGGCTGAGAAATAAGAGTCCATTTTTAAACCTGTTCTTTTAAAAATTTCATCTGCATACGGACTAAGCTCTTCACATCGCTCTGCTGTTCTTCTACATTGCCATACAATGGCATTATAAATAGGCTCTCCTGTCTGTTTATCCCACAATACAATTGTTTCTCGTTGATTTGTAATCCCCATTCCAGCAAGCTCTGAATGCTTTACTCTTGCTTCTGTCAAAGCCGTAGAAATAACACTTCTAACACTTGATAAAATATCAATCGGATTATGCTCAACATATCCTGGTTTTGGATAGATTTGTGGAAACTCCTGCTGAGCAGAACCAACAATTTTTCCATTTGTATTGTAAATTATAGCTCTGCTTGACGTTGTCCCTTGATCCACTACAATAATATATTTCATCATTTGTTCCTCTCTTTCATAAAAGGAATTAGCCTTCTTATATAAAGTATTATAGTATTTATAAAGCTCAAAGTCAAACAAAAAGCCCTTTAGAAATTCTAAAGGACAGTTATAGCAAAATAGCTAAGCTGATAAATATAGAGGCTTGAACTACTAAAGCCAGAACATTATTTAAAGGAAAATACCAATGCTGAGTCTTATGTCTTACAGCATAAATTCCTACAAATCCGCCTAGTCCTCCCATAAGCCATGGAAGGAGTAAAAGCGTTGCCTCCTTTGTTCTCCATAGCCCCTTTTTTGCCATCAGCTTATCATGCTTATAAAGAATTGCCGTTATTATAGACATAATAATTTCTACTAGTGATAAAGCAATTAAAATGATTTCTTTATTAGTCCACGAATTCAAACTCAAAATCAAAGATACGAACCGTATCACCATTTTGAACACCTAGCTTTCTTAAGGAATCATCTAGACCATAGGTTCTTAATTGTCTTGCAAATCTCATACGTCCATAATCTGAATCAAAATCAGTCATGTCAAAAAGACGCTTCAGCCTTGTACCTGTAACATTATACACACCATCAGATTGCTTCTCAATTGCAAAGAAAGGCTCTTCTTCCCTTAATCCATATTCCACTTCCTCTATTTCTTCATCCTCAAATAAAGAAAACTCCTGAGTAACAGCTAATGTATCTGCAATTTTATATAATAAGTCCTCAACATTTTCCTTTGTATAAGCTGAAATTTCATAAATAGGAAGCTGTACTTTCTCCTTAAATTTTCTAAGATTTTCTTCTGCAGTAGGCATATCCATCTTATTTGCAACAATAATCATAGGTCGCTTTAGTAAATTCATTTTATAGCTTTCTAGCTCTTTATTGATAATCAAATAATCCTCATACGGATCTCTTCCATCTACTGAGGCCATATCAATCATATGAACAATAACTCTACAACGCTCTATGTGTCTTAAGAACTGCAATCCAAGCCCAGCTCCCTGATGAGCCCCCTCAATAATCCCTGGAAGATCTGCCATAACGAAGCTTCTTCCATCTGGCACCTCAACCATACCTAGATTAGGAACAAGTGTTGTAAAGTGATATTCTGCAATTTTAGGTCTTGCTTTAGAAACAGCAGCAATTAGTGTAGACTTCCCAACACTTGGAAAACCAACCAATCCACAATCAGCCAAAACCTTAAGCTCACAGCGGAGCTTTCTTTTTTCTCCTGGCTCACCCTTCTCACAAAAATCAGGACACTTTAAAGTTCCAGTTGCAAATGCCATATTTCCTCTGCCGCCACGTCCCCCTTTGCATACAACAACCTCCTGCTTATGCATAGTAATATCTCCAACAATGCGTCCTGTTTCATCATCAAATAGAATTGTTCCCACAGGAACCTTAATATAGGTATGTAGAGCGTTTGCCCCTGTCATTCCCTTATGAGCACCCTTTTCTCCAGCATTTCCAAGAATTTTTTTATTGTACCTTAAGTCTAATAGAGTTGATAACCCCTCATCTCCTACAAAGATGATGGAACCACCATTTCCTCCTGTTCCACCAAAGGGTCCTCCCTTCTCTACCTTCAGCTCTCTACGATAAGCAACGATTCCATCGCCACCACGTCCAGCCTCTACTTCCATTTTCACTAAATCTACAAACATAGTATTTCCTCCTTTTAAGGAATAAAAAGTGCCCAATAAAGGGCACCTAAAGTCTTTAATTATTGAGCCACAGGATAAACAGAAACCTGCTTCTTGTCGCGACCCTTACGTTCAAAACGAACGATACCAGCTACCTTAGTGTATAATGTATCATCGCCACCACGTCCAACATTATTGCCTGGGAATACTTTAGTACCTCTTTGACGATATAAAATTGAACCAGCAGTTACATATTCTCCATCACTTGCTTTAGCTCCAAGACGCTTAGCCTCTGAATCACGGCCGTTCTTTGTAGAACCAACACCTTTTTTAGATGCGAATAATTGTAAATTAAGCTTTAGCATATAAGAAATCCTCCTAGTTAATATATTTTAAGTTTTTTGGGTATTGCTTTGAGATTTCCTCTAATGTGTACTCCAGATTTTCAAATATTGCATTTGCTATTAAATCTGTTGTTTTAATTTGTAAGCGGAAATACCCTTCCTCGCATACCAAATCGATAATGTTGTAACTTAAATTTAGTTTTTCGATTAGGTTTGCAGTAAATATTAAAGCTGTTGAAATGCTAGCACATACAATATCTGTACCATAGCCAGAATAATTCGCATGTCCTTGCACCTCTAAAATAGCTTCACGATCTTTTCTTTTAACCTGATAAGTTGTCATATTAAGCATTAATTGCTTCAACAACTAGCTTTGTATAAGCTTGGCGATGTCCTTGCTTAGATGCTGAATGCTTTTTTGGACGATACTTAAAGATAACAATCTTCTTTCCACGACCCTGCTTTTCACATTTTGCAGTTACAGTAGCACCCTTAACGTATGGAGTACCAACTGCTGTCTTTTCACCAGAAACATATAAAACCTTATCAAAGGTGTAGGTTTCCCCCTCAGCAACTTCAAGCTTTTCAACAAAAATTGTTGATCCAACCTCTACTTGAACTTGTTTGCCACCTGTTTCTACTATTGCATACATGTCATATTACCTCCTGTTGATATTTTTAAGACACACTATTAAGGTAGATTTTTCATCATTTAGAACCTGTTCTATGTGGTGCATGTTACAACATTATAATGATATACTATTTTAATAAAATAGTCAATCTTTTTTATAAATTATTTTATTTTTTTAGAATGATTCTTCTTAAAGGAATGCCTCAATTTTATTTAAAATTATTAAAATATGCTTTACTTCCTATGCTTCAATAAAATAGGTAACATATTTTGACATCAAACTGCATATAGTTTACTGGTGATACTATGAATAATCTCATAAACTATATAAAAGAAAACTATAAAGTGATTATTGGTACAATATTAATTTATCAGCTTATTATAACCATTTTCTTCTTTTCAGCCCAAAACCTTGTTATCCTTTCTGCCATTACACTTATCGTTGCTTCCTATATCATAATTATCAATTTTAAAGATAGCATAACGGATTTCTTCAAAAAATAAAAAAGTAGATGATTCTACTTTTCCATAATTTCTTTAAAAGATGCTATGAAGCATCTTATTTTTTTTGTTAATAAAATGTAATTTGCAACACTATATGAATTTAAAACCACTTCTAAATTCACATTTAAAATCAATATGTAAAGGCACATAAAGCAAAAGTACTTTTGATTAAAAGGATCTAATCGCTTTACTTCTTCACGAATTGATACATCATCTAATTGTAAATAGCATCTACAATAAAGCATAGAAATTGGACCATAGTATAGATCAAAACCAGGAAGTATTCTTTTCTTATTATAAAGATCCTTACTAATATTTCGATATAAAAGGCCATAAGAAATAATTAGCTTTTGATCAATAAATTTAAAAATGTCACTTTGCAAATCATATAAATAG
>JAIEEQ010000072.1 GCA_029067355.1 Anaeroplasmataceae bacterium
GTGGATAACTTATCTACGGTTTTATCCACAGGTTGATTTGTTGAAAAAGTAGAAAAAATGGCTAAAAATAAACCTTTTTTATAGGATTTATCCACATTTTTTTATTCAAAAAGACAAATTGAGAAAAAAGTTATCCACATTTTTTGTGGAAAAATAGTGCTTGTCAAAACGAAAAAATATGCTATCATAAAAAAGAATGTGGGTGTTATTATGAAAAAATATCAAGAATTATGGAATCAAACAAGGGATAAATTAGCTTCATATTTTGCAGAAGAAACTTTTGAAGAAATTTTTTCTGACGTAAAGAAAGTAATTCAAGTGGAAAATGGTATAATTTTTGTATTAACTCCATCAACCTATATAAAAACAAAAATCAATAATATTTATACTCGCAAGATTGGGGAAATTGTAGCCAATTTAACAGATGAACGCGTAAAATTTAAGTTTGTATGTGAAGGAGAAATTCAACCCAAGCAAGTAAAAAAAGTGAAACTAAACAAAAATAATTTAAAAAGTAACTATACTTTTGAATCTTTGGTGGTTGGGGATTCCAATCGGTTGAGCTATTTAACAAGCTTAAAGGTTGCAGATCAGCCTGGAGAATTTGTCAATCCCCTTTATATTTTTGGCGGGGTTGGATTAGGAAAAACTCACTTAATGCATGCGATTGGTAATCAGATTCAAGAAAAAGATTTAGAAAATAATATTTTATATATACAAGCCACTGATTTTATTGCTGATTATATTAAGGCTGTTCAAGCTCAAAATATGGTTTCTTTTGAAGAAAAATATGAAAATTTGGATGTCTTACTAGTTGATGATATTCAAATGCTTGCACAAGGAAACAAATCTCAGCAGGAATTTTTTAAACTATTTAATGATTTAATTTCCAGACAGAAACAAATTGTTATTACCTCAGACTGTCCTGCAAAAAAGCTTACAGGTATTATGGATCGTCTAACTTCTAGGTTTCAAATGGGGGTTAGCGTGGATATCCAGCAGCCTGATTTATCTCAGCGAGTAAACATATTAAAAAGAAAATTGGCTGAAAATTCAAATAAACAAATTGATGAAAAAATATTAAACTTCATCGCTGAAAATTTTATTGACAATGTCCGAGAGCTTGAGGGTGGATTAAATCGTGTTTTATGGTACAGTGAGGTATATAATAGAGAACCAACCTTGGAGCTTGCGAAAGAGGCACTAGAGGTCCTTATTAAGGCTCAGCAGGCACACGAAATGAATAATTATGAGGCAGCATTAAGTGTAATTTCTAATACTTATAGTATTAGCACCGCTGATTTATTAGGAAAATCTAGAAATGCAAAATTTGTTTTACCAAGACATATTGCGATGTATATTTTAAAGACTCATTATGGGTTTACCTACTCTAAAATTGGATCCATATTAAATGGTAGAGATCACACTACTGTAATGAATGGCTGTAACAAAATTGAAGAGGAATTAAAGACAGATCCTCAATTAAAAATGGCGATTGATACAGTTTTAAAGAAAATATAACTTTGTGGATAAAATGAATGGATTTCCACAAAAAAATATGATATAATTTTATTGATATTTCGGGATATTTTTTACTTATCCACATATCCACACTCTTAATAGTAATAATAAAAGAGTAATTAATATAATTTTTTAATTAGAAAAGGAGTACCTATATGAATTTTTCAATTGACCGTGAGGTTTTGCTAGAAAACTTAAATATTATCTCTAGAGGATTACCAGCTAAAAGTCCTATGCCTATATTAACGGGAATCAAAATGGAGGTTACATCAACTGATTTATATATGACCTCTTCTAATACTGATATTTCTGTTGAAACTTTTATTTCTGATTCCTCTTTACAAATTACAAAACCAGGAAAAACAGTTGTTCCAGGAAGATTTTTTATTGATATTATTCGTAAAATTAATTCTAAGCAGGTAAGCTTATGCCTAGTGGAGGATAAAATTCTTGTTATCAAAGCCGATCGTGGAGAATATAAGCTTCATATTATGGATCCTTTGGATTATCCAAATATTGACTTTGTTAGTTTAGAAAATCCATTGGAATTACCAGCAGAACGAGTTAAGACTTTAATTAAGCAGACAAGCTTTGCTACTGCTCAAAGTGAAAAAAAGCCTATATTAACAGGTGTTCATTTTACATTAAATGAAGGAAAATTAACAGTAACTTCTACCGATTCTTTCCGTTTAGCCCAAGTGGTTTTGGATGTTCCTGAATATAGACCTTTTCAAATCACTATTCCAAATAAATCTTTAGATGAATTATCTAAAGCCATAGATTCATTTAATGAAAATCTTACTTTATATTTTGCTGTAAATAAATTATTGGTAAAATTTAAAAATGTTTTATTCCAAACTAGATTATTAGATGGAAACTATCCAGATACTTCTCGTATTATTCCAACTTCTTTTCCAATTGTGTTAAAGTTTGATAAGGATGAACTGTTAGATGCAGTAGAGCGTGTGTCTTTATTATCTCCAAGAGAAAAAATGAGTGCTAGTGAATTGTCTTATAGCATTATTAAATTGACTGTTACTCAAGAAAGAAATGTTGTTATTTCTACAACAAATGCCTCTATTGGAGATGCCCAGGAGGAATTAATTCCATTAGATACTAAGATGAATGCACCACTAACCATTGGATTTAGCTCTAGATATCTTGTAGAAGCTTTAAGAAGCTTTGATTCAAATGAGATTTCTTTAAATTGTTCTGAAGGAATTCGCCCTTTTGTTATTACAGGAGAAAAAGACGCAAATTTAACTCAGCTCATTTTACCTGTACGAATGGATTGAGTCTAAATTGAGGATATTTTATTATCCTCTTTTTTTTATGGGATTATCTTGAAAAAACCAAATCTATATGATATATTCATATAGAATGTGGGTGAAAACAATGGAAAGTTTAAAAATTCATGGAGAATTTATTACATTACAGCAATTTTTGAAAATAGAAAATATCATTTCAAGTGGTGGAGAGGCCAAATATTTTTTGCAAACAAATTCTGTATTTGTCAATCAAGAAATTGAGGCTCGGCGAGGCAGAAAATTATATCCAAATGATATTGTTAAAGTACACGGAAAAGAGTACATTTTAAAATGATTCAGTATCTTGAATTATATCATTTTCGCAAGTTTCAGGAATTGAAGTTGAATTTTAAAAGTAAAATCGTGATTTTTGCAGGTCCGAATGCAACAGGAAAAACAACAATTTTAGAGGCAATTTATTTATTATCTACCTCAAAAAGTCATAGAACCTCAGATATTCAATCTTTAATTCAAAATGAAGAATCCTCCTGTTTTGCTGAGCTGAAAGCAGATAAAACTTATAAAATTGAAATCACTTCAGATGGCAAAAAAAGTTATATCAATGATATTTTTTATTCCAAACTGAGTGATTTTATAGGGAAAAACCCTGTTCTTTTATTTTCACCTTATGATTTAGAGTTGATTCAAGGCTCAAAATCAGCTCGTAGACGTTTTTTAGACTTAGAACTATCTCTTATAGATAAAACCTATTTAAGAGGAATTATGACCTATAAAAAGTTGTTAAAAGAGAGAAATGAGCTTCTGAAAATTTATACAACTGATAAAAAAATGATTTTAGATGTTCTAACAGATCAAATGGTAGAATTAATTCTGAAGCTCTCCCAGCAAAGAATTCACTTTCTAAATATATTAAACAAGAAGCTAAAGGTTGTTTGCGAGCAATTAGAATGTGAACAATTGGAATTGGAGTATATTTCTAGCTATGATATAAAAAATTGTAGGGAATCCTTTAGAATGAAAGAAAAATATGATATTCTTTCTAAAACAACGAATATTGGTCTTCATAGAGATGATTTTAAAATTCAACTAAATTCCTTAGAGGCAAAGGAATTTGCTTCTGAAGGTCAGATGAGAAATGCAATTTTGTCTTTAAAATTTGCTTTAAAGGAAGTTTATACAGAAAGAAAGCAAGAGATTGTTTTATTACTTGATGATGTTTTTGCTAGTATTGATCAAAAAAGAATCAATCATATTATGGAATACATCAAAAATGAACACCAGACCTTTATTACGACCACCTCACTATTTAATATCCCAGATTATCTATTAAAGGAAGCTCAAATTATTCGATTATAAGATTACTTTGTTTAAAAAAATTGGTAAAGCTATTTTAACTTTTAGTATGCTTCTGTACTATTATAAAAAAGTTTGAAATTTAACATATGATATATTATCCCCTTAGGATATAGAGCATCTGTATGATTTGCTATAACTTAAGGGGATAATTCTTTATATTCATCTAACACAGCCATTTTTCCTTGTTTAAGTGAGAAGTCTAAAACTTGCAAAAGGAAATCCAGCCTCTAAGGATATATCCTTTTTATTTCTATATTTTAACCTTTTAAATAGATATGAATTGGTTAATAACAAAATTAAAGCTGTATGATTGATAGTTGTTTTGCATTGACTTATGAATTGGTTTTAGCTATAATAAAAATAATTGTTTTTTAACCATTGATATATGATAATTATGATTTAGTAATCCTGATATTGTTAAAATATTTTAAAATAAATCACAACCAAATAAGAAAGGATTAAACGTTTTTTGAATGATAACCATCACATATGAAGAATTATTTACATATATGGCGTTATATAATGGTCATTTACGTGGTCGACGCTGTAAACGGGACAAAAAGCCACTTGTGCGATTTGAAATGATAACACTTGATCATCTATATGATTTGTATGAGAGAATCCAGTTGGGCAAATTCAAGCCAAGTAAATATAGTACATTTATAGTAAAAATTCCAAAGTTAAGAGAAATCCAAACACAGCCATATGAAAATAGAGTAATTCAACATGTTTTATGTGATAATGTACTGTCCCCATATTTTACGAAAAGAGCGATATTAGATAGCGCCGCGTGTCAAAAGGGTAAGGGTATGCACTTTGCGCTTGACAGATTTGAAACGATGTTGCGTACGCATATAAGAAAACATGGTGTAAATGGATATTTTCTAAAATGTGATATTTTAAAATATTTTCCATGTATACCTCATAAGCGATTAAGACAAATTATTTGCTCACATATTGTTGATGAGAAACTGAGGGGGTTAGTAGAAGATATAATTGATAGTTATCATACGAAAAGTTCTTTTTTGGATAAATATGGAATTCCATATAGAAACGACAAAGAAAAGACAGGGCGTGGAATCCCAATAGGTAATCAAACAAGTCAGATATTTGGAATGTTTTATTTAAACTCAGTAGACAGACTAATAAAGGAACGCTTAAAAATAAAAGTGTATTCACGGTATATGGATGATTTTGTATTGTTACACGAGGATAAAGAATACATTAAAACAGTATTTGAAGAGATAACAAAAGAGGTAGAGTATTTAGGGCTGAAATTCAATTCCAAAACGCAAATAATTCCTATAAAAAACGGAGTTACTTATTTAGGATTTCGCTTTATTATAACTCCTACGGGAAAAGTAATAAGAACTGTAAAGAAATCTACAAAGAAACGTTTGCGTTGGCGAGCAAAGCTGTTGAAAAAAGCGTATTTAGATGGCATAATTCCCATTGAGCGTGTACAAGCATCTCTTGCGGCGTTTCACGGACATCTACAAGGCGGAAACAATTATCGTTTTGAAGACGAGTTGAAAAAGAAATTGACTTTTGAAAGAGAGGGTTCATAGAAGTGAACGATACAGAAATTATAGAAAAGGTAGATGAAGAAATCAAGGAGGAATTATCTGAAAGTGAAGCAAATCTTCCTGACAAAATAAAACAAGGCAAGGGTGTAGGAAGAAAAACTTTTCGCATTACCGATTTTGACGCACCCAGAGATAAAGAAATGGCAGTGTTTACACACGCCAAAAAATTGAGTGAATATATTTTTGTCGTTACAGAAAAATCACCTATAAAATTCAGGTGGAATATAATATCTCGGTTGTTGGACACTTCAGTAGAAATCATTGAAGACTTGTATCGTGCTAATTATGAGCGTGGGGAAGAAAGAGTTTTGTGGCAGAAAAAAGCAATGACTGCACTTAATCTTCTAGATTTTTATGCTGATACAGCAAAAACGAAACAAGCAATTACGTTTCGTCAAATGATGATTATAGCAAAGCAAATTTCTGAAGTGAAGAAATTATTGAGCGGTTGGGTGCGAAGTACAAAGCCAAAGAAAGAAGATGTCAAGCCAAGTGATAATGCTTGAAAAAGAAGATAAAATATTCTATAATACAAGAAAGGGTGAAAGTTTTCTGGTTTTTGTACTCTTGGTTGCGCTCCGGCAATTATAACAATTACAACAACGCGTACTAATTGCAGACTTCGGGCGCGTATAACAACAACAATGTCACTAATACCAACGGCGTGCGTCCCGCGCTTCACTCACCCGCAATTAAATGCGGTGTTCCCGTATCCGTACTATTGAACAACAATTTGCGGACAGAAGATGTGAGAATGAAGGGACTTTTCGTCCTGCCTTTATGTAAATTTTGCTAGAGGCGAAACCAATCCGACCTTTTCACAACGGTCTAACTTTTGTGAAATGAGCTTATTAAGCGGTCGGGTTTTATTTTTTTTATTTATATAGCAATATTGGTATATCTTATATAGGATTTTGTGGTAGTAAGAACATAATGAATGTTGAATATAGGTCATTTGAGGCGAAAAAGAGATAAAATTGTGGATTATTCAAACTAAAAAATCAAAAATAATTTATTTAATACCAACATTTTATTTATCAAATTTTGGCAATTTCCGCCTAAATTTATTGACTTGAATATGTGAAAGCGCTATAATATTGTATGATACCTAGATTTTTATTTAAAAAATTTCTACGGTTGTTTAGAAAGAAAAGCAGCCGGATATTATACAATAGAGGTGAAATTATGAATAGAATGAGGAAATACAGATTGTTTTTTGTAATGACTTTCATTGTCGTCTTAATGGTGGCATTTTTACCACAACAACAGGTTAATGCGCTTACGTCCACAACGGGCGCAGTTAAAGCGGGAGATGGAGAAGAATTATGGAATGCAGATGAAGGCGGCTTTAATGACGAAGTGCTTTCTGATCTTGTAGATAAGCTCTTTGGTGATGAAGATCCCGCAGATTATATTAAAACAATGAAGGATACTCAAACAGATAGCTATGTTATTCCAGCAACTACCATTAATACAAAGGTAGGTAGCGCAAACGACGGTTTGGTAGTAAAGCTAGATGGAAAAGAATGGATGGCGACTTCTCTTACGATTGCAGAAATTGATGGTGAAGAGAATGTTGTTTTAACACTTTACCTTGCTAACGATTTGGGAACATCTCAATATTATACAAATAGTAGTAATGTAAAAGGTAATAATATGTACAGTCGAAGCACTGTAAGAAATCATTTGCTTACGAATGCGACTTGGAGCTTGTTCCAAGACAAGGGTGAAGATAGTTTTGCTCAACAATTTTTGGTACAACCAAAATATGTTAAGTATCAGCAAACAGAATCACAGGTAGGAAGAACGAATCCTATTGGTGGAAACTATCAGTTGCCTAATGATTCACTAGGTGCACAATCCTCAAATTGGTATGGTAGTATAAACTACCAGCCTGCGGATACATTTGATGGCAAACGTTATGATGATTGGGGTAATGACTACATATGGTTACCTTCTGCTACTGAAACCGGAATGACTAATTATATCAATAGTGGTTCTTCCATTTGGAAGCTTACTGCCAATCAGTTAGCTCATAACGCAAATAGCTACTCTTGGTTGCGCTCCGGCAATGCTCACATTTACAACTGCGCGTACTAATTGCAGACTTCGGGCGCGTGTAACAGCTCCTATGTCACTAATACCCGCGGCGTGCGTCCCGCGCTTCACTTCAATCTGAGCTCTGCCGCGCTGGGCGCGGTGGGGGCGACTCTCAAAAATCCTGAGAACGTTTCCACAACGTATAATGGTGACGTGCAGACACTGAAAAGTGTGTACGATGCAAATAAGAAAGATGTTAGCTGGTACAACAAGAAATGGTACGAGCACACTGAAAATTATATTAAAGTTACTTCGTCAGCTGAACTGAAAAATGCAGGAGAATACTGGGTAAGTGTTGAACTGCAACAAAAATGGTTTGACGATATGAATGCCTTGGTAGAAGCCCAAGGTGCTGAACAGGGCTGGACTGCGGAAGAAATAGCAGCAGCAAAGGAAAGGAAAAAACCGAAGTTCAAGGGTGATCCTGACACTTCAGATTCAGAACACCTCGAATCAGATAGGGTTCGTTGGTTTAAGTTTACAATTAAACCGAAAGAAATTGAGGTAACAAAACCTGCGTATAATGCAAATACGGGTGTATTTACTGCGCCTTCGTTTGTGGATGAGAGTGAACTACATGCTGATCCACCTGTTGTTGCGACAAGATTTACGGGTACAGCAGCAGATGGTACAGAAATCAACCAAATAGACGTTGTACCAAACAGAAGGGGTAATTACACCGCTCAGACGATTTTCGTCAATTCTTCAACTGATAAAACGGAGTATAAGGGGAATTATGTTGTCAAAGATGCAGCAAATATGACTTGTACAGTACAAATTAACCGAAGCAGACTTGCGATTGTTGGTGTTGCAAATAATAGCAATGCATATTCAGGTTCAGAAATAGAATTTGCACTTACGGGGTATTCCACTGCGTGGTTGGAAATAGCCACCTTAACGTTGCCAAATGGCATGACGTTGAAAGGGAGCGACGAAAGTGGATGGAAACTTGTTGTAACTGAAGCAGGTAGCTATGATGTGATTGCTTCTATTAAAAATGATAAGAGAACAGACTGGTGTTGGAATACGTCTAATTTCTCAGAAGAAATTGTTACTGATAGAACATTTACAATAACAGTTACAAGAAAAACACTTAATGTAGAATTTACAAGCACAGCTTCAGGTGGAGGATTTTTACTGCAAGCAGGCTCAAATGTAGCATTTGGAACAAGGCCTACAAATGCCTTAGATCGTGATGATGTGAAGTTGACTCTTGAATATTACAATGCTGCAAATCCAAGTGTGAGAATTCCTGTTGCGGCAGGCACGTTGGATGCATCTGGCTTAAACCCTGGAACATATTATTTGGTAGCCACAATTAATGATACAGTGGCTACCGGCAATAAGAATTATAAATTAGACGGCGGAGAAACTAGACAAGAATTTACAGTAAGCGCTAAAAACATTGTTATTGATAGTGTAAACTGGCAATATTCGCAGAACAACGGCGCACCTGTTTCTATTGCGGGTGGAGCTGGCACTACGGCGTCTTCCCCATTTGAAATAACCTATAACGGCAGTGCCTATGTATTTGTGCTTAACACAAATGGTTTGGCGGATTTAGGTGTAAAAGTGGATTCTACATATGGCACAAATGGTTATACAAATGGCTCACAGACAAACGCCATTGCAAATGCCATTGCAATCACTGTACGGCTAATTCCATTTGATAATAGTTTCGCTTTTAATGATTCAAATGGTAAACCACTTGAACAGCAATATAAAGATTTTACTATATATGTAAAAGTTAATAAAGCAGACGTAGATTTTTCAAACGTTGTGTGGAGTGCAGACCAGCTTGAATATAACGCCGTAAATCAGAGCGTATCAATTAAATCTGGACTTCCAAGTTTCTTATCAGCGACTTACAATTCAGGCGCTACGGGCAGAAATATAGGGTCATACACAGCAAGAGTTACAGGACTTACAGTCGTTAATCAAACTTTAGCTGCAAACTACAATATTCCATCATCTTCCCAGATAGCAGCTGAATCTAACCTTACGCATACATGGAGTATTGTTAAGAAGCGTATTGAAGTAATTTGGATTACAACAGAACAGAACCAAAATGGGAATGTAATTTTCGTACCATCCATTTCAGATAATTCTACGGAAGCAATTGAATATACGTATTATAATGCTGATAGGACAAAAGAAATGACGCTTGAAGAAATCTTTGCTGATTATGATGCTACAACGATGAAGGATTATTATGTATGCGCAAGATTGAAAGCAAGCGGTGGCTCATATAATGCGACGAACTGCGTTCTAATTGAAGCAAGTGCTGAAGTAACAGAATCTTATCAAGGTTTCCAAGCAGGTTCAAGTAAAACACCAGTTCGAGTAGGGCTAAAAGTAAACAAGGTAGTTTACAATAAAATGGCACAGCCTGCAGAAATCGAAGTTGAAGGTGGAGGCTTGTCAGCAAGCAATGTTACTATAACATATAGTCAAAATGGTGTCACCTGTGGTGTTCCAACAAACGCGGGTGAATATAAGGTGATTATATCGCTCAACAATGGTTTGGAAGGTGAATTCTCTATTACAGGACAATGTGAGTTTGATTACATCATTGAAAAAGCTAGTTATGATGTTTCTGCTATGAAATGGGTGGATACAGAGAATGGTAATGCAGAATATATTGATCCATATACATATGCTTATGGAGTAACGCATACGCTTGCATTTACAGGTGATAACATTGATGGACTTACAGTAAATTATACTTCTGATACAGAAGCAAATCTTTCAGGCGGAAACGCAGGGGACTATAAAGTAGTCGTTACGTTCTCAGTGCGTGACTCTTTGAACTATAATGTTCCTGAAGATATAGAATTTACATGGACAATTGATCCTTATACACCAGACCTTTCAGGTGTAACTTGGAACTATAATACAACTGGTCCTTTTACGTTCTCAATCGTGAATGGCGTTCCTGTAAAATATTCAGCATTCTTACAAGGATTGCCACAGGGGCTAGAAGATTTAATTGAATATAGTGGCGATACAGCAGAGTATAGTGATGCTGGTTCACATGTTACAAGCTTTTCAATTAAAGAGAATGATCCTAATCGTGGCAACTATGGAGAGCTTGTGTTCAGCGGAGGCTTAGAAAACCGACTTGTATGGGAAATCAAACCATTGTTGGTGGATAAGCCTACACAACGTCAGACGAAGACGTTCCGTGCAGAAGGATATTCTTTTGCTGAAATTACGAACCTACCTGAAGATTGGGCACAGTATTTTGAGGTTCAAGTATTAGGCTCAGGAAATAACGAAATACAGCCAACGGATGGGACATGGACTTTTATAAACGTAGATCGCTATCAAATTAGGATTATGTTTAAACAAGGAATGAATGGTTCACATGGTGGAACTATGGATAATGTAAAATGGTCAGACAATGGGCGTATAGATTATTCTGTTGTTCTCAACGTGGAAAAGCTTGTATTAGAAGTGAATGGTTGGACAGATGACGTGGAAGGTTATGCAAAACCAACGCTTGATGCCAATGACATAGATGAGATTGAAAAATATTTTGAATATGTGCTAATGAACAAAGAAACGGGCGCAAACGTTGGTTTGAATGAACAGCTAGAATATGAAACGTCATACACCATAGCTTTGAAGCTTAAAGAGGAATTTTTTGGGAACGTAGCTGTAAAGTATTTAGGACATGAAGTAGAAGAAACTACGCCTTACGGCTTTTTGACGGGCGTGGACCCTTTGGCTGACGATCCTGAAAACTTCTACCGCAAGCCTACGGAAAAGGAATTATATATTGAATACAAATACACAGGCAAGGAAATTACGTTTAAGCTTGGTGATTGGTTTATAGAAAGTATAATGCAAATATTAAGTGGTGTGCTTGCTGGTACGGACGAGGGAATCTATCAGGTACGTATTGGTTTCAAGAAGGGCGCAAATTCAGCCTGGGGAAGTATAGATGATTTTGACAGAAGCCCTGTTACAGTAAATTTTGTGATTTCAGCGGACGCAAAAATAGCTGATAAGTTTGTGCTAAAAGACGGAGTTGTTCCACCATTTAAATTTCAATATGGCGATTTTACAGAAGAAGAAAAAATAGAAGAATATACATACAGTCAGGAAAATCCATTGTTTATAACGCGACTTGCACGTGGGGATAGCTTTGATTTGTTACTTGCACTTTTTGAAAATGGTGCTGACATCAAGGTGTTTGATGCAAATGGTAATCCAATTACTGACTTATCTACTTTGCTTGCTACGGGTATGATTTTACGCCTTGTAGATGGGGATACTGTGTTAAATCAACTTACAATTTCCGTTTTGGGTGATATAAACGGCGATGGTAAGGTAAACGTTACTGATAAAACACAATTAAATGCTCATATAAAAGGCAATTCCCATTTTGAGGGAGCAAGATTACTTGCCTGCGATGTTACAGGCGATGGCAAAATAAACGTAACAGATAAGTCTCAATTGAATGCACAGTTGAAAGGTGATCGTGATATATACGGAAATTTAAGCTTGAAATCAAGTTCATCTGCACTTCGCGTTGCGCCTGTAAAGGCAGTAGTACAAAGCGAAAGTGAAATGTGTAGTTCCATCAAAGAATCCAACACAGTTGAATTTGCAAAGGAAGTAGAGATAGCTATCAGTTCCGCCTCAGAGGACAATGAGGTGGTACAAAGTTCAGGTTTAGAATCTGTAACAGCTATACAATCTTTTGACGAACTATTTAATGAGTTGGTAGATAAAAAGCGTTATGCAATTTGCAATAGGAGGAAAGAAATTTTATGAAAACGTTTAGAGTGAAGAAATTTTTACTTGGAACGGTTCTTGCGGTTGCATTATCGTTTGTTGCAATCGTAGGCGCAACAGTCCACGCATCAAGCGCACAAGAGATTACTTTAACTGCCGAGGTTTCGGACGTTATTGCGGGACAAGCTAATCCTGAATTTACGGTAATGTTCAAAATTGAGAACAACAGTGGTAAAATCGGAGGAGCAGAATTTGTAATTACGCCGTTGGATGAAAATATTTCAATTGGTACGGCGTCACAAAATTATGTAAAAGGTGATACATGGTCTGATGTAAATGCGGGAGCGAATATATTTGGTGAAAATAATATTCATATTCTTGGATCAGATGATAGTGGAATTGAAAAAAGCTCCTTTTTACATGGCGGATATAAATTCGTCTATCAGGGGACACCTACGGGGCCGATTGAATTCAATGTTGCATATGAAGCGGTATGTGATGAAGTAGGCGAAGAAAACATTACAGTAAAATTTAATAATCAGACGCTGACAGGGGACTATTCCCAAGCGAATTTAACCGTGACACCACGCGAAGTTGATACAGCAAATACTTTGAGCGGACTTACCCTTTCTGTTGGTGGTACACAGGTTTTAAGTGGCACAGATGACAACCAAACGGTTGCAGAGCCAATTGCAAATGCAGATAAAGGAAATGTAAAAATTTCTGCAACACGTGCTGGTGCCACATCAAAAATTAAGATAACTGAAGGCGACAAGACGATTGTAGAAGAGCAACAAGCGGACGTTACAGATATATCACTTGGTGATTTAGAAGTGGGGGAGCATACCCTTACAATTACTGTTACTTCAGAAGCAGGTGTAGCCAAAACATACACTGTGAAATTTACAATTGCAGCAGCGCTTGCAACGCCTATTACAAAACCATCAGCTTCTGGAACAACGACGAGTGGGTATAGCGGTTCTCCTGTTGATTTTACGCCAAATGGCATGGCAGAACTAGTATCAAGTGGGAAAGTAACGCTATATTTGGTGTCAGAAACAGGTACAGAAACGGAAGTTGGAATTGATGCTTTTAAGCCTACAAATGCGGGATCATATAAAATTATTGCACGCCCTAATGATGGCTTTACTTGGGAAGAAGATACGACGGAGGCTGTATATGAATTTTCTATAAATAAAGCTGTATTGGTTGCAACACCAGCAGAACCAGGAAAAATGCCAACATTTACAAGTGATAGTTATAAAGGATCACTTGATGGTATTGTTGAATACAAGTATTATACTGACGCTGCATGTACACAAGAAATAGCCCAAGGAGCTCTTGTACCTGGCACAAAGTATTACGCAAAGCCTGTATTAAAAGAGGGAGCAGAAAATAACTTTGAGTTTGATACAGGAAGTGTTACACAAGGGTATATTGATTCTGGATTTGAATATGAAGCACCACAAACATCAAATGGAAGTAATACTATTGGAGGCTTGCCATTTTGGGCGTGGATTATCATTGTAGCAGTTGTTTTATTGCTGATTATTTTATTGATTATATTACTTGTAGGACGCAAAAAGAAGAAAGAAAAAGAAGCAGAAGGCAAAGTACAAGGTGTACAACCTATTGCGGCTACGACAGTTCAGCAGCCTTTGGTACAATCAGTTCAACCACAGGCAGAAAGTGTAACGGAAAAATTAGAAGAACGTATGCACGAAATGGAGCGTGACGCAAGCGATCGTGAAATTACAAGATACAAAGAAGAAGCTGAACGTGCTGAAAAGAGAGCAGAAAAGAATGAAGCACAACCAGTAATGGCTCAAGGTAATGTTACTGATACGGCGGCGCAGGAACGAGTAAAAGAGTTAGAAGCGCGTATGCATGAAATGGAACGTGATGCTCAAGAACGCGAGATTACAAGATACAAAGAAGAAATAGAGCGTGCTGAAAAGAAGGCAGACGATATTAAAAAAGAGCAGACAACATTATTAGGTCAGCAGCCTGTTCAATCCGATATTGATGCGAAAATTGAAAAACTCAGTGAAGAGATACGGTTGCGTGATGAAGAACTGAAAAAGCAAATGCAACTGCAAGTGGAAATGCAACGAGAGGCAGAGTATAAGAGAGAAAAAGAACGGCTTTCAGAGCGCGTGGATGATGCAGAAAAAGAAGTTGCGGATTTGAAAGAAAAATTGAAAACCGCAGAAACATCCCAAGAATTGAAAGCGTTGCATTTTGTTCCTGCTTCATTGCATTCAAAAAATTCAGGAACGGAGGATTCGGAAGTGGATGCAGAAACTTATGCGATTTTAAAGGCATACGAAGAACGTTTGCGTAGCATGGAACGCGAAATGCAAGAGCGGAAAATGGAAACTATGGTCCGTGAAGAAAATGAACGCGTAAAGAGAGAAATGGAAGATGCAGCTCGTATGCGTAGGCACGAAGAAGAAATGCAACGCTTGCGTGATTTGCAGCAGCAAGAGCAATTAAGACGTCGGGAAGTTCAGCAGCCTTATTACGGTCAATATGTGCAGCAAGTACCACAACAGCCTTCTATGAGCTATCAAATGAGACAGCAAGAACTTGAAATGCAAAGATTGCAACTTTTAGAAGAGCAGTTGAAGCAGAAAGAACTGGAAAACCGTTTACTGAATGAACAATTAAGACAACAATATGCGGGATATCCGCCTTATGGATATGCGCCATATCCACCTTATGGAGAAAATGTGCAGCCACCATTTGTTGATCCTAATAAAACAAAAAATAATTAAAAATTAAATTAAAAAGGAGAATTTTATTATGTCGAAGAAAGAGGATTTATTGAAGGAAATCGCTGAAGCAGAGGCGGAAATTGAAAAGTTGGAGCAAAAGCGGTTACGCTCACAATCATCTATCGTGGAAGCTTGGATAGATAAAGAAGAACCAAAAGAGCCAGAAAAAAAGTATTTCAAAACACTTTCATCGCTGATAAACCTACAACGCGAAAAATTACAAATGTTGAGTGATGAATTAGCGCTTATGGAAGATAAGAAATAATCTCTTATTTGTAGACGGAGGAAGTAACATTGAACAACCGAAACAAGTTAAACGAATATCTCAATCGTTTTGAAGCGCTTGAACGAGAGCTTGATGAGCGTAAACTTCACTCTGCATATAAAGTCAGCATTGAAGACACTAAAAAAGAGTTGGAAAAGACAGAAGCCTTGTATAAAGAAGAAGAAGAACTTAAAAGAATGAAAGAATGTGAAAGTTCAAATGTTTATCCAAACGATGAGCAAGTTGCTGTTACCGCACCCGTATCGTTTGCTGAGGGTTTGCCATACGATTATGAGCTAGAGCTAGAACGCCAACGCACAGAATTAGAAGAAGCACGGTTAAAATTTTTACAGGAGAAAGTAAATCGCCAAATTGAAGAAAACATTCGATTAAAAGAGCGATTAGCACATCGTTATTTTCATTCTGTTCCACCCTATTATTATGGAGTTCCATCGTCTTCTGTTAAGCAAACAACAGATGACGTGCGTAAGGAGCCTGTTGAAAAAGAAGTATCTGGAACGTCTGACGGCACAGAAGACGACGGTATGATGTCTGTCGCGCAGGATTCTGTTGTGTTTGACGGAAATGCACGGTTAACTTTTTTGGAGGCTTACGCATTATTATCGCCAACACAAAAGCATTTTTGTGATGGGCTTTTGTCTTATGCTTGCAAACAGTCAGGACAAGACCAACGTGATTCAAAATATCATGTAAGTGTCGGATGTGGGTTTAATCAAGTCATTAAGGCTATGATTAAAAACAATATTGTGGTTGTATGTGCTCGTATGGAAGATCGTACACTTCGTAATTTACGTTTATCAGATACTGATACGCCTATTAAAACAAGAGAAACGACAGTCAAGGTTGTGGATAATGGAGCTTATGAAACAGCCAAAAGACTTATAGATTTACGAATTGAGCAAATAACTGATAGTATTGCTGAAAAGAATCAACTACGCAGAGAAAAGCGTAAAGCAACATTGGCTGCAAGAAAGTAAATAGAAGCAAAAATTAACAAAAGAAACGTGAAGAAAGAGAATCAAAAAACAGATGAAGAAAAAAGCTCTTGAACAAAAATGTTCAGAGCTTTTTTGCTATACATAATTAAGATTAATTGAAGTTTATCGTACAATCATTTTATTCTAATGGTTTATTCCAATGCGCTGTTTTCTTTAACTCCATGATTTTTGCGTAATAATCCAGAGAATCAGCTGAAACTTCACAGATATTATCTAATGAACAAGAATTGTCTGGTGCAAAAATTATAGCAAAGTCATAATATTGATATTTTGAAGCAGGAGAAACGCCTTCTCCAAGAACATCACGACCAATCGCATGGACATAATAAAGTTCTCGACCATAAGTATCTGCATTACAGAAAATTTCTTTAAAATAGGCTATCGTTTCCTTTATAACCATTTTGTTTGGCGTATGCTTTGATAGTCGGCTCGCATTTCTCTGTCTTTAAGTTCCCCTTTGGATCGTTGTCGCTTATCTCAGTTTTTGTACATTTCGTCAAGCTCATCTCTCTGTTCCAATCATTCCGTTCTTTGAGCGTTTTGATATCCTCTTCGGGTAGTTCGTTCTGATAGTCCTCGGGAATGAATTTCAACCCCTTAGGCATACGGTAAGGGATATAACAGTCGTCTTGATAAAAATAGACAAATTCATTATCAGACTTTTGCATAACAAAAATCGCCGTGCCAAACGCACTCCCGTCCGTAGTACCGTTTTGCTCCCCTGTGTCATCAGTAAAAAAGAAAAGTGTGCGCCCATAGTCATCTGTTTCAAGCACGTCAGTAAAGGGATGAAAGTCGGTGAATTCAAATACCTGATATCCTGTTGCCCCAAATAAATTATTTGCTGCAACAGAAAAAAGGTCAATGTGATTTTCCTTGTAGTGGTAAGGGGTACAAGCTGCCATTCCACAAATACAAGCACCGCATAAAACAAATGTGCAAATACTCTGTATCACTTTTTTCATTTTATACGGCTCCTTTTTCTTTATAGTATTGTAATCAACCTTACAACACAAAATTACTATTATTGTATATTAAATTTATCATAACATATACAAAAAAACAAGCAAGCAGCTATGGTGCATATCGTAAAGAATAAGTGAGGTTTACTGCACTTATTGCGCTTCGCTGTATAAGTTTCATTCATCCTTCAGGGTTTGACCACACGATAAAACAACGAAAAAGGCGTAGCATATGCTATGCTTAATATATACCATAATGTAGCAATTCCTATGGGAAATACAGTCATGGGTGGTTCTCTTTTTTATATTAAGAGTAATGAAAAAATGGTGTGAAATAAAAACATTAGAATGTAAATGTGTGTATAAAGCCTTTTTGTGGACCAATATCAATTTTTTCTAATAATCCTCAAATTGTAGATGGGCACTATGAAAAAATGTTTTTACACAAGAATTTTCAAG
>JAIEEQ010000073.1 GCA_029067355.1 Anaeroplasmataceae bacterium
GTTTGGAAGAATAGTTCACATTTTTAATATCTGCATTTTTATTAAAAATTGTTCCCAAAAAATCGCTATTCCCTTGTAAATAGCCAATCAAATTATCAGGACTAAATCCCTTAGATCTAGAGACACTATCAAAATATTCATAAATCGTTTTGGAATTTAATGTTCTTTTTCTTTGGTTAACCTCACCTAAACTATCATATTGATATTCAACTAAAGATCCATTCTCATTAAATGTTAAAACTTGTCCATCATTATTATAAGTAAAAGATTTTAAAATAGTCCCACTGCCATTTTTCACTTGAATTAACTGATCAAAATCATCATATTCATATTGATATTTTAAAGTGCCATTAATCTTTATCTGCTGAATATTATGCTTTGTGTTATAAATAAAATCAAAAGAATCTCCAGAAGAACCATATTTTTGATTTGTGATTAAACCAGCTTTTTGATCATAAGTAAATGTTACAATTAAAGTGCCATTCATTGAAACTGAATTTAAATTATTACATGAATCATAACCAAAACCATAAACAGTTCCATTAGGAAGTGTAGCTTTAGTTAATTTGTTTTGTGAATCATATGAATAACTAACTGAGACTGAATTATTAAATAAAATCTTTGTCAAGTTATCAAATGCATCATAACTATATTCTGTCGTAGCATTTAAAGCATCTGTAACCTTCTTGACTTTGCCAAATGAATCATAAGTATAGCTTGTTTTATTTCCTAACTCATCTGTTTCACTAGAAACAAAACGTCCATTCTCATAGACTTTCGTTGTTTCTAATTTTTTTGTTCCACCCGCATTAGATACTACATTTTTTGTGACATTATTATAGGAATCATAGGTGTTTTCTAGCTTTCCACCAAATGCGGTTTTAGCTGCTGTCATATTTCCTTTGCTGTCATATTCATAATCATACATTGCTGATTCTTTTCCTACAGATCTTGTTTGAAGACCTTTTGAATTATAAACATTAGAAACAGATCCTTTACCACTTTCTGATTCTGTCATATTTCCTTTATCATCATACTGATAGAAAGCTCCAAAATCTTTCTTTAAAACTTGAATACCTCCAATTTCTATCTCTGCATTTCCAGTTAGTGTAATAGTAAGAGTGATTTTAGAATAACTCTTAATTGCAGAAACACCTAAAGTCATCATATCAAAATTATTATCAACAGCAGTTTTCTTAAAATCATCTTGATCCTTACCATCTACAGTTAACGTTACTTTCACTTTAGAGGAACTTGTATATGCTGTTTTTTGTTTTCCCCAAATTACTGCAGTTATATTATCACTACCTAGTCCCTCTGTAGTTAAAGTGTATTTTAAGCTTCCTGTACCCTTAACATTATATACTGTACCTAAGACTCCTGATAAAACAGAATCATTTACAGAAACAACTGATGTAGAAATTCCACTATCCTTTGAAAAATTACCTATATTAATAGAACATAAACTCTCAAGTTTTTTCTTTGTAGGTATTGTAGAACTTTGAGAAACTAATTTCTTTGTGGTTGCATCAAATTCTGTTTCTATTGCATTTCCATCTTCATCAATTTCATAAATTGGGAAGCTATTATTGTCAAAATAAATATAAACTTTTCTTCCATCATTATCTGTAAGAGTTGTTCTTCTATCCTCATACGCAATACTGGTTTGAACTGAATTGCTAACGTTATTATTCAAAACTTCTATAATTTTTGTTACACAATTACTAGTAAATGTGTATTTTGCATAATCATTTGATATTTCATCCTTAACAGTAATTTCATTTGTTCCATAAGAAATGGTTAAATGCTTTACCAATTTTGATTCCTTATAATGCTTTACACTGGTTAATCTTTGGTTGGTATCATATCCAAAGTCTACATAATATAGTGTTGTCCCATCCTGTGTGTAGGTTACTCTTGTTCTTAACCGATTGGATTCTGTAAATGTTATCTTAGCGCCATGTCCATTATCCATATTCATTCCATCAAAAATAGTTTTCTCACCATTTACATACTCAATGGAGGTTGGATAGTATGTGTTTCCATTATCATAACATATCTTATTTCCTTGTGGATCTTTGAAATCATATGTATATTCATCACTATCTCCTGATATTAAAGTCACATGCTTTATAATTATAATATTATTTTCATCAGCCCTAAATTCATTATATCCTTTCTCATCCCAATATGATGTATAGGACCCATCTGCTTCTCTTACACTAATATAATTTTCATTATCTGAAAAATCTTTATATGTATTGATATTGCATCCTTTTCCAAAATGTCCAATCCTATCTCTATCCTGGTAATTCCAAATCAAACTTAAATCAAGTGGATTTGGTCCTAAGGTTTGAAATAGTGGGATAAGGATATGCATATTTGCATCCTCTTTATTTACATTTACGGATACCTTTGCCACATCACCAATTGTTTGACTGATTTGTTTCGTATAGCTTTTTAAGCCTTTGTTTGCCATGTCTATTTCCTTCTTTCTTCTTTATATTAATCTTTTTGTTGTTCTTGCTTCTTTAATAATATCATCATCTAGGTATTCTACGATTTCATGTAGATCTACCATTCTTTTGAATCTATCAAAAAAGACTTGTTTTAATTCTTCTATTAAAGATAACTTTTCTTCATGGAGTAGGTCTAAGGACATCTCTATAAAGAAGTCTAAATCTGAATCCATTCTTTCTATTCTTTTGGCGATAGATCCATGAATCCATAATCCTTTAATTTGATATTTTGTTTTAAACTTTTCCTTATTCTTTTCTACAAACTCTATGATGTCGGATAAAGCTACAGGTATTAAATTCTTGTAGTAGCTTTTTTCCATATAGGGATTGTTTTTTAAAAGCTTTATTGTGAATTCTAGCATAGGATGCTTATCTTCATTAAAGTAAGAATCTCGTGCTGTCACATATTCTTTAAATTCTTTTCTATAAAGCTGTACACATGGAATTTGATTTTTTACTAGAATATAGTTAAATATCATTAAAGATAATATCAATCTATCTTCTTCCTTTAAATCTCTTAATTCCTGATATACATATAGGTGATACTCTATTGCTTGTTCTATTGGTGATAAGTGATTTAGATGAAAGTATTTTGTTGATAGTTTTATAGAAAGGAATTGTTCTAATTCTTCTTCAGCATAGATATAATAGAATTTCTTCCACAGACTTTTTGATATTCTATTTTTATCATTGCTTAATAGATAAATATATGCATCATAGGAACTTTTAATTTTCTCTTCTACGGGTGTCCTATATTCATCCTCACTATAAATGATTTTTTTAAATACATCATGATCAAAATCATATCCACAATATCTTAGGGTTTTTTCTAGAAAATTGGCAATCTTCTTACGTACCAATATTCTTTTGTTTTGGGTTATTTCATATATCTCTTCCATTTTATATCTCCTGCTATTTCATTTGAGTTTGTTTGTTAACAAGGTGTTCATTTTTTCAATTGTAATATGAAATCATTTTAACAGCTCCTTTCATATGTATTCAAAAAAGAAATTCTACATAAAATCCACCACCTCAATTATTTAATCTGCAGAATATTTAATTTCCACAACAAAAAAATAAAAGATGACACACCTTTCGGCGAGTCACCTTCTTTTTTTAGCTAGACTGGTGCATTTTTACCAATGCTTTCCTTCCCCCTCCTTTTTGAGTTTACTTGTTTCATTTCATTGTACTCTTTTACTCATTTTCTTTTCTAGTCTGTTCATCGTTTCCTCTTACTTAGACATATACTTCGATTACTTTCATTATTCCTTTTTACTCTTACTCCGTTCAGCTCAACTTGAGAGATACCCTCCCCCTGTCTAGCTGTACAGATCTTTTTCACTTTCGTGACTGGGAAAGGAGGCATCTGCGTTCCTGCCTTTCACCCATCTAATCTTCAGGTTCTTCATTTTCTACAACCAAATTTTTATTTTTTTTGAAAAAAAGTTGTTTAACTACCTGATTGCTACCTGTAGATGCTAGTCCACTTATGATTCCGACAATGATTGCCATAAAAGGATTAGCAACATCTATCATAATTTCTGGACATACATAATATGCTATTATTCCTAGAATCCCACCAGCTACTCCAACTATAATTGGAATAAACTTATATCTGCTTTCATTCTTTCCAAGAAGAATTTTACTAAGTTCTCCAATAAAATAGCATAATACAACAATCACTGGAATTGATACAAACTCCATGCACAACACCTCCTCATCTTTTTAATCTGCTAGATAAAGCTAAAAAACAACTATAAAATGTTTTAGTTGTAGTTTATTCAATTCTTGCAGGTTAAAAAAGTGGAGGTGGAAAATGAAAAATAAACTTTCTAAAACGAAGAAGGAAGATCGTGAATTTCAACATAATAAAATTATTACTTTAAATAGATTTTTTATGAGGAATATGGGAGTTCAGACTTTTTTATTGCTACTTGTTTACACACTATCAATTGTGTGCTTGCTGGTTTTAATAAACACGACAAATATTGATGATAGTTTAAAAATAAGTTTGATTTCTATGATTGCAACTTTTATTCTCACAACAAGTAAAAGCATTATAGACAAAATTATAGTTATAATGAAATTTCTTATATCTTTATTAGGGGAAGAGCAACGAGGATTAAATAAAAATATAGGTGTAGAAGTTGATAAAATTGATTTTGAAAATTCTGATTCACATGATACTTCTTCTTGATGCCAATTTGTTTGGCATCTTTTTTTACCAAAAAAAAGAATGGCATCCTTTAAAAATACCATTCTTTGTTTAGTTTTATTAATTATTCCATATAATAATAGAACTCAAATATGCAGCATTACTACTAGTGTCAAACTCACTCAAGTCATGAATATCAATAGCCCTACCAAATTTTTCAGAAAAGAAATTTGCAAAATCACATAAATATATTTTTTTCTGGTATCTAAGCATATCACAATCAAACTCTATAATAATATCTATATCACTTTGATTGTGATATGTACCATCAATCGCAGAGCCAAATAATCTAATCTGTTTTATTTTTTTTTCATTTAAAAAACCTAGATTTTTAGTAATGATTTTTTTTATATTAGCAATATTAAATGAGGGAATAGGTTCTCTAAATTCATCAACTTTATTTGATAAATAAAAACTAAATTCCTCTAATTTCTTTTCTGAAATTGCAGTATTTATGTTTTTTAAAAAATCTCTTGGAAATACAAAATATTGATTATAGTAATTAATGATTTTTATATTTGTAATTATAAG
>JAIEEQ010000074.1 GCA_029067355.1 Anaeroplasmataceae bacterium
CCCCTTTTTTTTTCCACGCCCAACACGCAATACCCTAGGTTGCGAGGCCTCGTGGGCTGGGAGTTGTGTATACGCTCTGGGTTTCCCATATGATATATTAGGTTGCTAACCGCATCCACACGAAAGCCATCAATATGAAAATAATTCATATAGAAAATTGCATTAGAAAATAAAAAGGAGCGTGTAATTCCTTTTCCCAAATCCAAATTTGCTGTTCCCCATTCCACATTTTCCCGAATGGAAGGATCAGCATAATCATAAAGAGGCGTTCCATCAAACAGGTATAAGCCATGAGCATCCTTGCAAATATGCCCTGGAACCCAGTCCATAATCACGCCAATGCCATTCTGATGAAGCTGATCAATAAACCACATAAAATCCTTTGGCACTCCATATCTTGCTGATACAGAATAATATGAAACGCCCTGATATCCCCAAGAAGCGTCTAAAGGATGCTCATATATAGGCATAACCTCAACATGAGTATAGCCAAACTGTTTTAAATAGGGAATAAGCATAGGAGCAATCTCATTTGCACTATAAAAATCATTTTCTCCTTCACCTCTTCTTTTCCATGAGCCTAAATGGAGCTCATAAATTAAAACAGGCTGATTATAGGTTTTAGGATGGGTATACATCCAGTTCTGATCTGACCAAGCATAGCCATCTATATCATAGATTTTAGAATCTGTGGATGGTCTAAGTTCAGAGTAAAATGCATATGGATCTGCCTTATATTTGGCCTCTCCATATTTTGGTTCAATATAGTATTTATACCGTTGCCATTCAAAAAAGTCTCCCTCAAGATATAAATACCATATACCACTATCATCAATTTTTTTCATTGGATTCTGACCCTTATTAAAAAAGTTCCATTCTCCTACCACAGAAACATATTTGGCATTTGGTGCATAAAGGCAAAATTCACACCCTATAATTTTGCCCTCCTCATTCTTATTTAAATGAGCACCAAACACCTTATACGCTTCATGGCTTTTCCCTTGGTCAAAGAAATATAAAAAATTGGAATCAATCATATCTCTTATCATTCAATCACCTCATTACATTGTTAAATTTTTATATAAAAGACGTATTCATATCTATTATACTCATTTTACATCAATAATTCAAGGAGTTATCCCTCAAAATATCCATGACGATAAAAGGCTTCTTTTCTTTTCTGCTGTTGCTCATAGGAAGAAAGCTTGCTATTCTTCTTGACTAGCTTATTTATGAGCTTTTGCTTTCCTTCTTCTATATCCTCTTCAGAAATTTTTTCAAGTACAGATTGAATGATTTCCTCAGGAAAATGCTTCAATTTCAGCTTATAGCGAATCATCATAGGACCATTAGAATTTCTTGCAAGACGGCTTGCAATCCCAAAAGCAAGCTCTTCTTCCTTAAGGAGTCCCTGCTGTTTGAGCTCTAAAACAGCCTCCTTTGCTAAAGGATAAGAAACTTCCCTATCAGTTAAATAGGCAATAATTTCATAGCTATTTTTTTGATACCTTACATAGTAATGATAGGCTTTCTTTTTTATTCTTTCAAATTCATCTGCTTTTATGCAAGCTTCTAAATCAGTTGTAGAGATTTCATACCCCTCAAATAATCGGAATTTTAAAACACTCGCCTCATCAAAAATATAGCTTTTATCTTCAATCAAAACCTCATATAACTCTTTTTCCAGCTTAGAAAGCTTCTTCACTATCATAAATAATCCCCTATGATTTCTCTTGTTGTACTGACGTAGCAAAATACACTAGGATCAATTTCATTTAAGCTCTCTGTAATTTTATAGGCTTCATTTTTTTCCATTGTACAAATGACTAAAGTTTTCTTTTCTCCTGTATATCCACCAACTGCGTCCACGAAGGTTACGCCTCGGTCAGTGGTTTGATAAATGAAATCCCGAATTTCCAAAGGCTTCTCTGTTATAATATAGGCCGTTCTTCTAACTCTTGCTCGAAGGACAATCCGGTCAATCAATAAAGAGATGCCATAAACCCCTATAATTCCATAGACAACAATTTCAATCTTATAGGAAAATCCATTTTGAAAGGAAAGACCTGAAAACAAAACAATAATCCAATCTGTACAATACATAGTCTTTGAATAAGGGATATGAAGATATTTGCTTAATATCTTTTGAATGACATCCAATCCACCTGTACTTCCGTTATGCTTAAGAGCCAAGCCCATTCCTAAGCCTGAAAATAAAATGCTACACAATACTGCAATAGGATAATATCCTCCAACAGAAACATCCTTTAAGAAGAAATTTGGATCACAATTTGTTCTTTCAAGAATAAAAATAATTAAAGGAGAAAAGACGGAGGAAAAAATCGTCTTTAAGAAAAAATCCTTTCCAAGCATAATTCCTCCAATAATGAGAGCTATACCATTTGCAATAAATAAGAAAATAGAGCTTGTAAACCATTCTCCCAGCATAGAATAATAGGGCTCTAAAAGAACAGATAATCCCATCATTCCACCAAAAACCAATCGTGCTGGATCAGTGAAAAAATAAAATGCAAAATCCAGCAAAAATACTCCTAAGGCTATATATGCATATTGTATAATCTTTTTCTTAATGATTTCCCATTTCATTTTCTTTCCCCGCCATCATTCTTAAATAAGAGAGCATAAATCCCTCAATATCTCCATCCATTACAGCTGTAATATTTCCCATTTCATAGCCCGTACGATGATCCTTGACTAAGGTATATGGACAAAAAACATAGCTTCTGATTTGACTTCCAAAATTGATTTCCATTTGACTCCCCTTTAAGTTTTTCATTTCTTCTTCCTGTCGCTTAATTTCAAGCTCTAAAAGCTTTGACTTTAAAACTCGCATAGCCACCTCACGATTCTTAATCTGGCTTCTTTCGTTTTGGCAAGTAACTACAATTCCAGTAGGCTTATGCGTAATTCTCACGGCAGAATCTGTTGTGTTAACGGATTGTCCACCTGCTCCAGAGGAATGATAGACATCAATTTTAATATCCTCATCCTTTATGATAACCTCATCTGTTTCTGGCATTTGTGGAGAAACATCACAGGATACAAAGGAGGTATGTCTTCTAGCATTTGAATCAAAGGGGGAAATTCTCACTAGCCGATGAACCCCTCGCTCGGCCTTAAATAAGCCGTAGGCAAAAGGACCGCTAATGGATAAGGTCACAGACTTAATTCCAGCCTCATCACCAGGTAAATAATCTAGTACCGTAAGCTTAAAACCCTTTTTACTACAAAAACGAGAATACATTCGGTAAAGCATATCAGCCCAATCCATAGATTCTGTTCCACCAGCCCCTGGATGAAGTTCTAAAATACAATCCACCGAATCATATTTTCCAGACAAAAGTGCCTGCTCTTCTAGATGAGCAGTTTCAATCTTGAATTCATCTATCATTGCTTCTAAAAGTTCCATAGCCTCTACATCCTCTAAGGCCATATCCACAAAATCTAAAATCTCTTTAAATTTCACATCCAAATTGTCATAATTTGAAAGAGTTTCCTTTAAAAGATTCATCTGGCTAATAATACTTTGAGCCTTAATTTGATCCTCCCAAAAATCAGAGGCAGAAATCTGTTGTTCCAGTTCCTTTAGCACTGGTCGTTTTCCTTCTACTCCCAAAGCCTGTTTTAATTCTAAAAGCTTTTGCTGATATTCATTTATAAATTTATTTAATTCATATTTTTCCATAAGACTTCCTCCTCTAGAGATAAAATAAAAGACTCAACTTTTACTGAGTCTTATGATTTAGCCTTCATCAGGCTAGCTTTACTAAATTTATTATAATCCAAAATGACATAAAATTCTAGATAAAAAACAAAAAGCATAGCATTTTATCTGCTATGCAAAATTACTTCTTTATATAGGAAGTTTCATTATTTGCACTAGAAATAGCCTCAACAGCTCTTGCACATGGATTTTCTAATGTCTTATCACAATATTTACAAAAGTCATAAGTGCCACACATATCCTTATGCTTTTTCTCACTTTCAAGCCATTTGTCATAATCTATTTTCTTTTGATTACTACTAATATTATTCATCTTTATCACTTTCCTCAAAAAAATTATACTACCTAAAATTTAACTTGTCCATATGAAAACGCTTAACTTCATTATTTAAGCTATAATAATACCTCGTTTTTAAACAATACACTCCACAAAACAACTGCAATATCTTAAGCATTCCTGAAGCTCTTTTGATTCTATATATGCAAAAAGGAAGCTAAGGAGACATCTTAACAGATAAGCATACACTTTACAGGAAAGGTGCATCTAAATCTTCTTCTTTAAAACTAGCCTTATTTCATTTTTTATCACAAGAAAGATTCAAATTTGAATATCTTTTTAAATTCATTATACAGCTTTCTTTCCTTTTTGACAAATTTGAGCTATAATAAAAATGGTGATAATCAATGGAAATCGTTAGAATAGAAAATGATCCTTTTCTTAATGAAAAATCAATAGCATTAGGAAACTGCTATAAAGTAAATGTAAAAAATCAATCCTACTTTTATGAATTTATCATAAAGGGAAATTATGCTACAATAGAGTGTAGCTGTCCTTTATTTTTAGAAGAGGTTGTAAAACAGCATCAGCTTGAGCATAAATGGGTAACTGAATACAGGAGTGAGACCTATGGCTTTTATATGAGCTTTGAAGAAATCCATACGTTTAAGCTCCCAATTTCCATTCTGCAGGTTTCAAATGTTTTTTTAAATCAAAAAAAGCTTGATCAGATTACAAAATATGAAGAGCTTGTTCATTACCCTGTCCCTGTTGCTATTATTGAAGATGAATACGTCATACTAAATGGTCATCACCAAATTTTTTTAGCAAAAGAACTTGGTTATAAAATGATTGATGTTTACTTAGATAAACCAAAAGGGTTAATCTATGATTATATATATCTAGCAAAGGAACAAAATATAAAGACAGTCTGTGATATGAAAAAAATTTCCAATGAGGAATACACTTCTCTAAAGCAACAGCTAGATGACCTATTTTCTTATAACAAATAAGAAACCACCTACTTTGCCTAACAAAGGGAGCTACATTTCATCTCTTTATAATTTAGACGTGGCATAATGCTACGCCTTTTCTTTTATCTCAACAAAGCTTTTTTAATATAATCAAAATCCTTATGCTACATACTTTCTTATGATATGCATACTTTGTGATAAGAGCTGATATTCCTGCCATAACTGCCTCCACAATAAGAAATATCCACCATACTAGACTTATGACATCATTAGAAAGTGTAAACATATAAGCAATAGAAAATAATGCCTATTGGTTATCCCCTTCTCCCAATTTTTTAGAGAGCAGGGTGTTAATCCCCATCCACACCCGTTCCTACACCAATGGCAATGATAAGCAATTGAATAGGAAATGCATAGGTTAAGGCTAGATTTCCAGCAAGACCATCCTCTACCATATTAATGACGAATGCTGTATCAATAATATTATATATGGATTGAAGGAGCATAGAAACAACCATAGGAAACCCCATTTTCCAAATGATCTTATTCATTGTCATCGTTTCCATTTTATTTTTCTTGATTTGTTCTAATTTAACTCCTTAAAAAAAGTGCATAAATCCAACAAAAGGTGGACTTACGCACAAAATTAGTGCCTCTCACTAAAAATAGTATATATCATTTTTAAACAAAAATACAAGTTTGTTATTTTTCTTCTCTTTCTTTTCTTCCCATATAAATATCTAATTCCTTCTTCATTTCCTCAGGAATAAAATGAGCAACTGGGAATACACAGCTTTCAATCATATGAGAAGCAAACTGAATGATAAACTCAGCCGTCTTATAATAGTTTTCTGCATCTAAATAATCCATTACATCCTTACGACTATGGATTTCTGCACCACCCTTAGGAGCTAATCTTGCAAAGGAAAGAGCTGGAACTCCCAAGTCTGCAAAGGAGGTGGAATCAGAGGAGTAAACTCCTTGTCTTGCCTGAATTGCAAAACCAACCTCACGTCCTAAATAATTAATATAATCAACCAACGCCATTTCAGAAGTACAGCAAGCAATATCTTTTCCTATGACGACCCCTGTCATATCAACATTAATACATAGCTTGTAGAAGTCAAGCTCATCCTTATGGGCTTCCACATAGGCCTTTGATCCCAAAAGTCCCATTTCCTCTGAGCCACACCATATAAATTTTAGGGTACGCTTTGGACGATGCTTTGAAAAATAAGCTAAAATCTCTAAAATAGTCGTTGTTCCCGTACCATTATCATACGCCCCTGTTGAAAAGGGTACAGAATCATAATGAGCAGTAAAACAAACAATTTCACTCTTCTTTTCTCCACCTGGTATAGTTGCAACCACGTTATGTGAGGTAAGCTTAAATTCATCCTGCTGAAGTGTAATTTTTACCTCCTTAGGATGAGATAATAATAGCCTTTGAGCATCCTTCATCCGAATGCATACACCAGGAATCTTTCCATATTGATAATGACGTTCCCGAAGTGTCATTTTTTCTAAATCCGTTTTTTCAAGCTCATCGTATAATGAGCCACTTGTGCATATAAAACCACTAGCTTTTTTTTCACTTAATAGCTTATAGGTTTTAACCATCATTCTTGTAGGAGTAAATACAATTTTCCCCTCTAAAGAATCCATAGCCTTTAATTGTTCATCTGACTCAATAAAAACCAGCTCTCCAACCAAGCCATCAATTGGAGTTGATCCGCTCATGCCAACCCCTGTTACCTCATAGGTTCCATCAATGGTTTCTAGCATAACCTTTTTTATTTCATAGCCATCAACCAAAAACTCCTCTAAATGTGCCTCTACCTGATATTTATGACATTCTGTAATTATCAAATTTGCCGTCTTTAGCTCGGCTTCACTTCCACCTGTTCGTTCATAGGCAATCTTCTTTAAAAAATCAAAGCTTCCAAAGTTTTCCATTTTTCTCACTCCATTCGCTCTTATTCTTTTATTATACACAAAAACCATATAATTGGAAATAAAAAAATTTATTTTTTTGTCATGGAAAAGGCTTTTGTTTGAATTAGCTCCTCCTGGGAAATAATTTTATTTCCTATTTTCATTTGAATTGTATGGTATTTATATAAGGACTTAGATAAGGAATCTCGAAAAGAAATTGTTTTTATTGGATAAGAATAGGGATAGATATTTTTTTCTAAAAGAAATTTTTGATATAAAATATCTTTTTTAAAATAATATATTATACTTAAAATAAATAGATAGCCAGCATTTAAAAGAATAAAAAGATCTAGTTTCATAAAGAGAGTATATAGAAAAATTCCTGCACCACATATCATACTTATGATACTGATACAATTCAAAGCTAGTCGATAAGGAATACAATAGGAAATCAAGGTTTTCCCAATATTAAACCCATCTAATGGATAGACAGGCAAGCTGTTAAAGCATATCAGAATCAAGCTCATTTTTTTGATGGTTTCATCAGGAATGAAAAGAAAACAAATCAAATTCAAAAGGATTCCGCCAGAATAGATAAATAAATCCTTTATAAAAACCTCCCTAGTATGATCTAAGCTCAAAAAAAAGCCAAATACTGAAAGACGCAATTCTTTAATTTTATATCGAAAAAGAAAAATAAAAACCAAATGTCCAAGCTCATGAATCAAAAGACAAAAAAGCAATTTCAAGATATAATGCTGCTTGGGAGAAAGACTAATTAGTCCAAGAAGGAGAAAAAAACTAAAATCTAATTTATACCTTTTCATAATAGATGCTTAGTCTTCCTGCTATGGCTTGTAAGTCTTCTCCCTCAATAACAAAGAAATCCTCAGTATAAGCAAATGTATTTAAGCTATGAATATACTGATATAGATTTCCAGTGCGCTTGTTCAGATGACTAATGCGATATCTGCTGTCTAAATTCACAACCTCTACCGCCCCCTCCTCTACTCCTACTATCATCATATCAATGGGAAGGCAGACCTCCTGTCCTAAAGGAAAAATGTAGAGTCGATTATCCTCTAGTATATAATCCTTCACTGACATAGAAACACTTGAAACATTTTCTTCATCCTTATAAAGACTTTCAGCCAAAAAATTGGTTATTGCAACTGTATTAATTTCCTTTTTTAAAAAGTTGTGAACTGGCTCAATCAGCAAATATCCTGCAACGATAATGCTTAAGCAAAAAAGCTTAATAATTAATTTTTTCAAGAAAATCACCTAATTCATTATATTCTAAACTTGAAGAAAGTAGACCATGGCTTGCCATAGAATAGTATGCTGTTGGACAAACAACCAAATGCTCTAAAAGAAGAATATCTAAAGAATATAGAATTTGCTTCAGTTGTAAAGTGGCAGTTATATCCGCTTTAGAGGCAGTAACCTCACCTGAAGGATGATTGTGTACTAAAATCAGACCATACGCCTGCCCAGCAAGAGCCTCAGAAACAATTTTCTTCACTGGAATTATAATTTGAAAAGAATCACTGCTATGATCAACAATCTTTTTGATTGGCTTTAATTTACAGTCAACCAAAATCGCAATTATAATTTCAGTAGATTGTAAATATATTTCATCATAAATATATTTATATATTGCCTCTGCTGTTTCTAGACTTTTTTTGTCTACTTCCTTCTGACTTCCTCTTCTAGCAAGCTCAAAGCAGGAAAGAAGCTGACAGGCTTTTGCCTGATTAATTCCCTTAAATTCAATTAGCTTTGTATAGGTAATATCCTTTAACTGTGGAAGCGTATAGATTTGTAGGATATTTGATGCTATATCAAACACTGTCCTGTCCTTCGTTCCACTTCCAATAAGTATTGAGAGCAATTCCACATCACTTAGCGCTCTTGGTCCTATGGACATTAGTCGCTCTCTTGGACGATCCTTATTCTGTAAATCCTTTATATTCATTTTAGCACCTCATATAAATCATTACCCTAATTCTTTAAAAATTATAAGAAAAAGAAAAAAAGCCAAGAATATTTTCTTGGCAATTCTATTATCAAGCGCCCTGTGATTTTCCAGTTATCTCAAAATCTACATCAAAAAATTCAGCAAGAGTTCCTCTTGAGGCAAATAGACCCACATACATATATTTATGATCCACAGCTAACAAATCAAAGTCAACATAGGTTTTATGGTAGATCTGGTCTTTATATTCCATTTCTAATGTCATAGACTGTCCCACACGACTTATCCTAAGCTTTGCTGTATCAGAAGTCTGATACAGATATGAAAATAAAGGCTCCTCCTTATGAAGTTCCGTCTGTTCTCTATAAAAAATAGGACTCATTGTTACATCAGTAGTTACAAATCCAACAGCCAAAAAATTTGAAGTAATCATTTCTGAAGAGCTTTTCTGGTGAACATAGGAATCATCCCGTAGCATCAATCCAAAGCCTGATTGCTTCACATGAGCCGTTTTTAAAACTCTAGCAGTTGCTTCTAGTTTGAAATTATCGTGAATATCAATTTTTCTAAAACAAAAGGCAAGTCCATCAGATAGTAAAGATATTTTTCCCTTAGCTGCACTTCCAGATTGACCTACCTGAAAGATTCCTCTTTCTATCTCTTTAGCAATGAATCCATGCTCTTCTTCATCAGGACAACCACCACAATCTCCAAATGCTGTTCCATACCAACCTGAAGTAAGAGTTTTAAAATGATTTTCTGGCACATAAGCATCCAAATTAGGAGCCTCATAAACTCTCACCTGATACTCTGAATTAGGTATTAATACATCTTTAGTAGGCTCTACAATATTTTCCTTTACAAAGGCCTTTAAGGAGCAGTTGGTTTTCTTCAAAAGAGATGCCACTAGGTATGCTACATATTTTGCACCAAAAATATTTAAATGCGTAGTATCTACTGTATGAAGATCTGGAGCAAGTGTTTTACCATCCGCCTTATATTTTCCAGCAATGGTTGCATGATAGCTCATTGCCTCAAGATGACCAATTTTTTCATACTTCTTTTTAGTTTCTTCCGTCAAATCAAGGACAGGTATTGAAGTGATTCTTCCTAAACTACAAATCGCATCTTTATAATTTCCATTTGAGGTGATGTGTCCACTATTTTTTGTATAATCATCTGACAAATCCACTCTGCAAATTGGAGTACATAAAATGGGTACTGCCCCCTTCTTTTTTGCAGGCATTATATAATATTCATAAAGATAGTACATAAATGAAGTGGGATCCTCTATGGGCTTTGATGCATCAGTAAAACGAAGAGGATCATCACTTTTTTCATCATTATGTCCAAAGCCAACTAATAAAAAATCACCCTTATTTATTCTTTCAAACAAAAGCTCATAATTCTTCTCCTCTATAAAGCTTTTAGAACTTCTTCCAGATAATGCAAGATTGATTATCTCTATTTCCTCTAAATAGCATCCAAGCTGTGTTCCATAGCCATATCGTGGATAATAATAAGGATCTGAAAAACTAGAAACTGTTGAATCACCAACTATGTATAAAACAGGCTTTTTCATATCTCATCACTTCTTTCTTAAAATGATTTGTACATAAAAATACAATATATAGCTGTATTATACTTGATTTTTTTTATTTAATCAATTGGACAAGCTATAATGATTATATAAAATCCTAAATTCTAATTTCTTCCATTAAAAAGTGCATCTAAGCCTAGATGCACTTCTTCTTTTTAAACGATAAATTAATGAAAGACTTGATTTAGAATTTCCTTAATATGAGATACTGGACGTACCTCTAAAACATCTCTTACCTCCTGTGGAATATCCTCAATATCTCTTTCATTTTCCTTCGGAATAAATATTGTAGTTAAACCGCTTCTATGAGCTGCTATTGATTTTTCTCGCAAGCCTCCAATTGGTAATACCTGCCCACGCAGTGTTATCTCTCCAGTCATACCAATATGACAATCTACTGGCTTATTAGAAAGAGCTGAAACAATTGCTGTTGTAAGGGTAACGCCAGCTGATGGTCCATCCTTAGGAACAGCCCCCTCAGGTACATGAATGTGAACATCATTTTTCTCAAAAACCTCATTAGAAATTCCATACTCTGAAGCATGACTTCTCACATAGGAATAGGCTGCTTGAGCAGATTCCTTCATCACATCTCCAAGCTTACCAGTAAGCTGAAGACCACCTTTTCCAGGATACGTCATAACCTCAATATCAAGTGTATCACCACCAAATTGAGTATACGCAAGACCTGTTACAATACCAATCTGGTCCATTTCACGGTTTTTATTATTGGTAAAGCGAATTTTTCCTAAAAATTCAGATAAATTATCACAATTGATTTCTTGATGATCTACCTTATCAATTAAAATTTTCTTAACCACCTTACGACAGATTGTAGCAATCATACGATTCAGCTCTCGTACTCCTGCCTCTCTTGTATAATTTTGAATAATAGCATACATTGCATCATCCTTAATTGAAATCTGCTCCTCTGTTAAGCCATGCTCCTCCAAATTCCGCTTTAATAAATGCTTAAATCCAATATTAAACTTTTCAATTTCTGTATAACTAGATAATTCTATGATTTCCATACGATCTCTTAAAGGTGCTGGAATATTGGATAAATCATTGGCAGTTGTGATAAACATAACCTGAGATAAATCATATGGCTCCTCTAAATAATTATCAGAGAAAAATTTATTCTGTTCTGGATCTAATACCTCAAGCATAGCAGCAGCTGGATCTCCACGATAATCTGCCGTCATCTTATCAATCTCATCAAGTAGAAATACTGGATTAACTGAGCCAGCATCTCTCATTCCCTTAAGGATTCGTCCAGGAAGAGCGCCAATATACGTTCTTCTATGGCCCCGAATTTCTGATTCATCTCGTACACCACCAAGAGATTGCTTTACAAATTTACGACCTAAGGCCTCACTGATTGACTTTGCCAAAGAGGTCTTTCCTACTCCTGGAGGACCAGCAAAGCATAAAATGGTATTTGGATTTTTGCCTGTCATCATTTTAACTGCAAGATATTCTACAATACGATCCTTGACCTTTTCTAGACCATAATGATTTTTATCTAGACGCTTAGCAACCTCTTTTAAATCGGTTGTATCCTCAGTTTGTTTATACCATGGAAGATGAATAATCCATTCTAAATATGTGCGAATTACACCTGATTCAGCCATCTGGTTGCTGGTAGATGCATATTTTTGTAGCTCATTTTTCGCCTTTTCATAAACTTTTTCTGGCAAATGAGCCTCCTCAATAGCCTTTCTTAGAGTTTCTACATCTTCCTCTTGACGGGCTTTATCTCCAAGCTCATTTTGAATTGCCTTCATTTTCTCACGTAAGTAATACTCTTTTTGGGATTCATCTATTGATTTTTTCACTTCATCATTAATCTTGTTTTCAATTTCAACAATTTGCTTCTCATGCTCAATGTCTTCTAAAATATATTCTAGTCGCTTTGATGCATCAAGTTCAGATAAATAGCGATATTTTAAGGTTTGAGGTCCTGTAATCTTCAAATTAAATGCAATAACATCAGATAAAATTGCCGCATTTGTTCCTTGCTGAAGAACACGTGATACCTCATCCATACTTTGAACAATATTGGCAGCTGGTCTTGATATAGCCGCAGCTATATTCTTAATTAATGCAGCTTCCTTATCATCATTATGCATAAAGGAGTGAATTTTTTCATAGGAACAAACAAAATAAGGGTCAGTTGAAGTAAAGGATTCTACCATAATACGATCAGAAATCTTAAACTTAACCTTATAATTTTTATTTGGAAGCTTAAGCTTTAATGTAATTTTTGCTAAAACACCAACAGCCTCAACGTCATCCTCTGCAACATCCTTTGCATTAGCATCCTTTTGAATTAATAATAAAATATTTCCACCATACATCTTTTCTGCGGCATCTAGTGCCATTACAGAATTAAGACGTCCAACCTCTATTCTAAATTCATTGCTTGGTAATGGAATCACACCACGAACAGCAATTGCAGGTAATACTAATTTATTTTCTTCCATTTTACCATCCTTTCATTCAATAAAAAACTTCAATAAATATAATATATATCATTTTTGGCACTTTTGCAAGTGCTTTGCCAAAAATATTTTTCTTTTTCAAGAAAAAGGAAAGCATTATGCCTTCCTTCCCTATCTTTTTTCTATTCTTCAGTCTTCACAGACTTCTTTGTTGTAGTCTTTTTAGCAGTTGAAGCTTTAGCGGTAGTTGTAGCTTTTGACGTAGTCTTTTTTTCAGTAGTAGACTTTGTAGTCTTTGCTGCAGAAGACTTAGTAGCTGTAGTCTTCTTTGGTGCTTCTTTACCATCCATAACCGCAGTAGAAAGTAGTAAATCTATCACTCTTTCATATGCAATATCACTATAATATCTTTGAGCATTATTTCTTAACATAGCTTCCTTTGTACTATTATGTGCCTTTGCATCCTCTTCTGCCTTAGCCTCTAAATCCTCTTTAGAAGGTGTAAGATTTTCAACCTCAATAATCTTTGAAACAACAACATTAAATAAAGCCTGACGCTTTCCTTGTTTTTCTGTATCCTCATCAAACTTTTCCTTTGTAATATTCATCAATCCAAGGAAGGTTTCAAATGGGATGTTGTACATCTTTGCCTGTTGTTCATACTGACCACGAATTTGATTGATTCTTTCTTCCTCTAATGCCTTAGGCATATCAACAACGGCATTATCTAAAATCTTATTGATGATTTCATCTACCTGACGATCCTTTTCGCTTTTTGCTCTAGAAGCTTCAAGTTCTGCCTTCTTTGAAGCCCTCCAAGCCTCTACTGTTTCAATGTCAGTCAACTTCTGCTCCTTCACATATTCATCAGTTAAATCAGGGTAAATCTTATGCTTAACCTCATGAATAGTTACCTTAAATACAGCAGGCTTACCAGCTAAGGATTTTTCACCATAATTTTCAGGGAAGGTTACGTGAATGTCCTTAACCTCTTCTGCCTTCATTCCAATCATTTGATCCTCAAAGCCTGGAATGAATTGTCCAGAACCAATTTCTAGCTCATAGTTTTCAGCCTTGCCTCCAGGGAATTCAACCCCATCAACACTACCAACAAAATCAAAGTTTGCAGTATCTCCTGCTTCAATAACCTGGTTCTCTTTAACCTGCATAGAAGCATCCTTAGCCATCATTTGTTTAATGGTCTGATCAACATCAGCATCTGTAACCACTAAGTTTGCCGCCTTGCATTCTACACCTTTATATTGTGGTAAATTTACCTCTGGATATACATCAAAGCTTAAAGAAACCTTGAAAGCTTTTCCACGCTCTAGCTTTTCATCACTTTCAAAATCTGGCTCAAAAGGTCCAACGATTTCCTTAGCTAAATCTTGATCCGCATAGATTTCCTGTGCTTTTGCATTCAAAACCACATTTAAAGCCTCATCATATAAAGATTCTACTCCATAGTTCTTTTCATAAACAGAACGAGGAGCCTTACCCGCTCTAAAGCCCTTAATGGTTACCTTGGCATTACATTTTTCAAAAGCCTTGTCTAAAGCTGCCTCAAACTCCTCTGGAGTTACCTCAAAAACAACCTTACAACGGCTATGTTCTAACTTTTCTACTTTCATATCACATCTTGTGGAACCAAGTCCACTCCTCCTAAAATATATATATTTTAGTACCAATATTTGGTACAAAGCAACTTATATTATAGCATAATCATGGAAAAAGTAAAGGAAAATCTAGAATTCTTCTTAAAATATTTCCAAATATTTTTGTAAATTTTCAAGCTGCTGGATATACTCCTTTTTGATTTCCTCTAGGTCATTAAAATTTTCAAATTGATTTTCACCATTAGACAAAAAAATATATAAAGACTCTCCAATATGACTGATTATACTCCTTGAATCTTCACAAAAATGAAGCTTCCTCCACGCTTCGATTCTCTTAGGATTAAAAACCTTGAATATTTCTAAAGGGTTATTGGTATATAAATCAAACCTCTCGTTCATTTCAATACTTTCCAAATCTAGCTTGGTAAACCCTTCTGCGTCAATTTTTGAACCATACTCAGTTAAAATGTAATCGCAAGGATACTTCTTGGCAGACAAAATATAAACTTTGCCCTTAAATTCAAGGATCCTATGCTTTTTTATTTTTGGAGATGTCAAAAAAACAGATAAATCAACTGAAGTATAGGAGATACCCTCTACTGTATCTTTTATATAATCTGAAAAGCTAAAATAGGCATCCTCAGAAAACAGCTTGTATTTTTTAATTATCTCAAGAATTTCTTTACCTTTTGTTTCATAGTGATAGATAAGATTTGGGCGTATTTGCTTTAAACAAACAGCTATAATCTCATTTTTAAAAGGAATTTTTATCCATTTTCTATAATATTGATAAACATTGCATAACCAAATAATGAATGCTAAATATCCCAAAAGATAGTTAAACCAAAATAAATAAATGATGCAGGCAAAAAAAAGAATATGTATCATAGTATATACAATTCTTTTTATTAAAATTGATCTCTTTATCTCTTCTATTGCTTTCATACTTCCACCTATAAACAATTCTATCAAAAAATTGTATTTTTTTCAAAAAGATTTTGACAATTTACAGTTAAATTGGTGTATAATACTATAATGAAAATGAGGTGGAATTATGAAGAAAATACTTATCCTAACCACTGGAGGAACGATTTCTAGTGTCCCATCTGAAGAGGGGCTTGTTCCAAAGGACTCCCATACACTATTGAAATCTATTTTAGAAGACAAGGAAACCCTTATTGAAAGTGAAGGAATACTTGTATTAGATAGCTCGAACATTCAACCTGAGGAATGGAAAATTATAGCAAGTAAAATTTTTGAAAACCTTGCCAACTGTGATGGAATTATCATCACTCATGGTACAGACACAATGGCTTATACAGCCTCTATGATTACCTTTATGGTTCAAAATCCTAATATACCCATCGTTTTTACAGGCTCTCAGTTACCAATATCTCATCCCTTAACAGATGCCTTAGATAATCTTCATTGTGCATTTGCGATGGCAAAATCTGGAATTCCAGGAATTTTTTTAGCATTCAACCGAAAAATTATGTTTGGTTCTCGTTCTGTAAAGGCAAGAACGTCAAGCTTTGATGCATTTGAATCCATCAACCTACATCCTTTAGGCAGAATTTCTGCCACAGGCTTAAGCATTGATAAGCAAATGCTTCATAAAAATGATAAAGCTCCAAAGCTAAACTTAAATATCAATACCAATGTATTTTTACTAAAAATCACTCCCACAACTAATCCGTCTATTCTTCCTCTTCTTATCTCCTCAGGAGTAGAGGGGATTGTAATTGAGGCCTATGGAGCTGGTGGTATATCCTATATTAGAAGAGATTTTATAAAAGAAATAAAGAATGCTATAAAGCAGCAAATCCCCATAGTTGTTAGTAGTCAGTGCTTATATGAACGTTCTAATTTCAATATATACGAGGTTGGAACAAAGCTTCTAGCCAGTGGTGCAATTGAGGCCTATGATATGACTACGGAGGCAGCTGTGACTAAGCTTATGTATGCCTTAGGACAAACCAAAAATCTTGCGGAAATCAAAAGAATTTTTTTAACTCCAATTGCCTATGAAATCAATCCTCACCACGAATGAAAATATTTTATATTTCAAAAAACTCTTAGATTTAATGTCTAAGAGTTTTTTCTACAATGGGTATTATAAAGGAATTATTTTATATCCTCTCTAATTTCAATGTAGCCTTCATGAGTAGTGGTAAACAAAATTGGCTCAGTTCTATCATCAAAAAAAGCAATATCATTAATTCCAAAATCAGTTGCCTCAGTATAATCTCCCCATTCTCCTGATTTCATCACACAAAAGGTAGAAAACTTTCTCAAGATTGAAAACAACGTAGTTGAGGCTTTGATTTTATACAAACAGCATCGTTGACTTGTTTTAGTACCCCACCAATGATTCACTTTTTTCTGTTCATAAATATCTTCCTGTAATGCATTGATAAACCATGTATCACTTTCATCAACCAAAACATACTCAATATATTTTGTTTTTTGTTCTAAGATATTTAATATTTTCAAATACTCACTATGCTCATTTAACTTTAAAAATTTATACATCTTTATTTTCTTTCCTTTTTCTCTTTGATAATTTATAGCTTAATCCTTAACAATAAAATCTAGGCTTCAAAGAATTCATAGTTTTGCTTCATAGCCTCATAAGCACCTTCTATGTCCTGAATTGCAGAGTTCTCTTTATAAAGATTCATTTGGAAATGCGGTTTATCTGCTCCATCATCATTTGATATATCACGAAGCCAGAAGGAATGAAGATTTGAATTACTTGCAAAAGCATAGAACACAAACATAGCCGTTGAGGAATATTGCCAGTCCATATCATAAACATAATGGTCAATCTCATCTAGGATTTCTTCTCCAACCTTGTCATAGCCTCGAATTCCTGAGGATTTGCTAAAAGATCCATCATAGTTATGAATTAAAGACAAGAGCCTTTTAATTTCCTCATAGGTTTCCTGATATATACTTCTTATCTCTTCTGCAATAATCTCTTCCTTAGTTTCAATGGTATAGACTTTTTCTATCTCTCCGTTCATATAATAAAGTTTATCTTTAGTTTCTATGAAATACTTAAGATTACCATCCTTACAGGAAAACTGTATTGTTGTATCTTTATTATCTGGAAGATTGTAAAAGTTTCCACTATAATTTTCTAATGGAAAATCAGGTAATTGCTCAATTATTTTTGCATTATGCTTCTTTAGTTCTGTTGGAAGTAATCCAATATAGATACACCCCGTAAGTCCAAGAAGCAATCCCCATAAAATAAAAACCATACTCTTCTTCATAAGCTCAAATCTCCTTGCTATTTTTTATAGGTATAAAGCCTTGACGGACGATGTCCTCCATCATTTTTAAAGCTCTCTGTTGGAACAACCTTGTCCTTAATACTTCTTCTAAAAACAGAGTCTATCAGCTTTTTCCCTAAAATTGATTCATATACAAGCTGAAGTTCCTTTAAAGTAAAAGTTTCAGGAAACAGATGATAGATGATATCCTTTTGCTTTATATACTGCTTCAAATATTCTAAGGAGGTTGCTATAATCTTAAGATGATCAAACGCTATTGCTGTATTTTCAATTTCCTCAAAGGAAAAAATCCCATAAGCATCTACTTTTTTTCTTACCTTTGCAGTAAAGGAGGCTTCCCCTAAATGAAAGATAAGTGTCATAATATCCTGCTCTTCTAAAATGTCCAAATCATAAAAGGAAGCATTAGACTTAAGTGCATTTGCAATCTTATCCTTATCAATCAAGCCTATGAAGCTTACAGAAAGAACTCTTCCTCTTACATCTCTATCAATATCAGAAAAGGTATGAAACTGTTCTAAATAAACATCCTCTATATTTGCCTCTGTGAAAAGTACTCTTTTCGCAGAATCCAAAAGTTTTTCATCTAAGGAAAGAAAGCCACCTGGAATACAAAGCTTTCCCATAAAGGGAGCCGTATCCCTTTTTATCAGCAAAATACTGAAGCTTTTTTTACTCTTTTTGCGATAATTCGTTTTAATTCCATCGCTAACACTAAAAAGAGTAATATCCGTAGTAATACTCATTTTTTCATAGTCATCACTATTATAATTTCTTAAAAACTCCTCATCAGAGGTATATTGTGTAGGTAAGTATTCCTTGTATTCTTTTGTATATAGCTGCTTCCTTTTAAGATATTCAATGACCTTTGAATCCACTACTCCCTCTAAAGACTCATATTCTTTTTTGGAAATTTGTTCTCTTATATAGGAGGAACTGATCCCTTTAACATCAATATCTACAAGTTCTATTTTCCCCTTATGCCCCTGATACTTCTGCAAGGTATCCAAAAGATCCACATCTTTACGCACGATTACAAATAGATTATAGGTATCTAAAATGTACTCATATCGTTTCCATGTATCTAAGTGAAGGAGATTATCACTTCCCATTATGAAATAAATCTCATCTCCCTTATAAAGATTTTGAAGATAATCTAGACTTCGATAGGTACAAATTAAATTGTTTTTAAATTCATAATCACAAATAACTACCTGAGGAATATCAGAAAACATTAAATCCAGCATATGAATTCGTTCTTCTCCCTTTGCAAGATTACTTTTTTTATAAAAATTTCCCGTAGGTAATAAAACAATACGTTCAAAGTTATAGTCCTGTAAAAGCTTTAAAACAATTTCCTTATGAGCCAAATGGCAAGGATTAAAGGATCCTCCATATACTCCAATTTTCATAGCTCATCAATTTCCTTTAAATAAAGCATATAGGAGGTATCTGAGCTCATACGAAGATCCCCTCTTGGAGATAAGCTGATGGTACCAACCTTTACTCCATCTGGCATACAATTTCTTTTAAATTGCTGAGTAAAGAAGCGTTTGATAAAGGTTGTAAGATGCTTCTTAATTTCCTCCTTTGGATAGTCAAAGGTTAGACAAGCTAGAAAATAGATTTTCTTGACACTTGCCTTATATCTCATAAAGTGATATAAAAAGAAATCCTGTAAAATATAAGGTCCTACACTTGCCTCACTGCTTTGAGAGATTTGTCCTTTCGCATCAAGAGGTAATAGTTCTGGAGAAATTGGTGTATCCAATATATCAGTTAATGTATCCTTAAAAATACCCTCCTCGGCATCATCTCTAACCTTTGCGATTAAGGTTGTTACTAATGTTTTTGGAATAGAGGCATTGACTGAATAGCTAGACATATGATCCCCATTATAAGTATCCCATCCTAAAGCTATTTCTGATAAGTCACCAGTTCCTATGACAATTCCACCAACCTTATTGGCATAGTCAAATAGAATTTGTGTACGCTCTCTAGCCTGTGAATTTTCATAGGTAATATCAAAAACATTTGGGTCATGCTCAATATCCTTATAATGCTGTAATACAGCATCCCTTATAGGAATTTCCTTATAGGTTGCTCCTGAGCATTGAATCAAAGCTTGTGCATTCTTAAATGTACGTGAGCTTGTTCCAAATCCAGGCATCGTAATTGCAACTACATCAGATGGCTTCATTTGAAGAACCTTAGCTACACGCAGACAAATCAAAAAGGCTAAGGTAGAGTCTGCACCTCCGCTAATTCCAATAACCATTTTAGTATTTCCTAAATGCTTTACTCGTTTAGCCAAGCCATAAGTTTGAAGATTTAATATTTCTTCTAAGGCCTCTGGATTTGAAGTGACAAAAGGTGCTTTTCTATAAATTTTATCTAAGGCATTTTCCTTTTTGGGTAACGTAAAGTAGACATCTACTGGAGTATCCACCCTAGACACCCCCTCAACATTTGGACGAACTCTTCGATCATAAGTAAGTCTATATACATCAACATCAGAATAGATCAAGCTAGATTCAAAGGAAAAACGCTCATTTTCCTTTATCGTTCCATCAGCCTCAGCAATCATCGCATGACCAGAAAATATCAAATCACTTGTGGATTCGCTCAGCCCAGAAGAAGCATAAATGTAGGCACAAATTGTCTTAGCTGCCTGAGATTTGATTAAACTTCTTCTATACGTGCATTTTCCTACTAGCTCATTGCTGCTGGATAAATTAAATATCAGCGTTGCACCAAGAACACTCATTTGATTGCTTGGGGAATTTGTGGCCCATAAATCCTCACAGATTTCAATTGCATAGCAGATTTCATCGTATCCATCTGCATGATAAAGAAGCTTATTTGAAACAAGAACCTCTTCTCCTAATAAAGAAAAATGAGTAAGTTTCAAATTCTCAGCAGACGCAAAATATCTAGCTTCATAAAATTCACTATAATTTGGAATAAAGGTCTTTGGTGTAACTCCAATGATTTTTCCATCAGAGAAACTTACAGCACAATTATATAAGACATTTCCAATTTTCAAAGGAGCACCTACAATAAAAACAATAGGCTTTCCTTGGCTATATTCCTTTAAAATCTTTAATCCCTCTACTGTTCCAAAAATCAAATCATCAGTTAAAAATAAATCCTGACACGTATAGCCTGTTATACTAAGTTCAGGAAAGGTTAAAATCTCTATTCCCTTTTCTATTGCTGAATCTAAAATATTTTTTATCTCAGTTACATTATACATTACATCAGCAATTCTTAATTTGTTTACTGCAGCACCAACACGTACAAATCCATATTCCTTTAGCATTGAACGAGTTCCTCCATTTCTTACCTTTATTATACGCTAATTCTATTATTTGTCAATTCTCTTATTATCATTCTGCTAAAAAGACTTTGCAATAAAAAAAGGAGAATTTCTTCTCCATTTTAAGTGTTAATATGGTATTGTATCCTTTATTTGTTCTAAGACTTGTACTCTACTCTCTTCATCAATGTCATATGCAAAATAAACTCTAACATACCAAATCGTTATATCTTCTCCTTTGATCAATATGCAATTCCCTGTCAAATAAAAATCAATATCCATCCATGTTAGATTTGATGCTGGTACAATATATTCTTCGCCTATACTTTCAAAAATTACTTTAATTACTTTTTCTTCAGCTAAATAAATAGTGATACAAGACCTTTCCCATATGACGTCAGGTGTAATAACTTCACTATAAAAATCATCTCTCAATGAATTTTTTCTTCCATCAATCTTATATTCGTATTTGATGGCTCCATCTATTTTAACATCACAGACATAAGAAAACTTCTTTTTCTCACAGGTATTTAATCCAATAATCATTTCTTCATAACTTTCATAGTTATAAGTTACATCTCTGTAATCGCTATAATTAGGTCGTACTGGTGGTGTTTTCGTTTCTTGTTTACATCCACTAATGACTAAGCATAACAAAAAGACAAGAAATAGAAATTTTATTTTTAAGTTTAATAATGCTTTCATTCTTATCACCTTACCCTATATAAAAACCTTATGTGTTAATATGGAATTGCAGCCTTTATTTGTTCTAAGACTTGAACTCTACTTTCTTCTTCAACGTCATACGCAAAATAAGTTCTAACATACCATATACTATTATATTCTTCTTTTATTAAGGTATATTGATTTGGTCCATAGCCTAACTCTACCCAAATTAATTCGGATTTTGGAACAACAACTAATTCTTCACCTAAACTTTCAAAAATTACTTTAATTACTTTTTCTTCAGCTAAATAAATAGTGATACAAGAACTTTCCCATATGACGTCAGGTGTAATAACTTCACTATAAAAATCATCTCTCAATGAATTTTTTCTTCCATCAATCTTATATTCGTATTTGATGGCTCCATCTATTTTAACATCACAGACATAAGAAAACTTCTTTTTCTCACAGGTATTTAATCCAATAATCATTTCTTCATAACTTTCATAGTTATAAGTTACATCTCTGTAATCGCTATAATTAGGTCGTACTGGTGGTGTTTTCGTTTCTTGTTTACATCCACTAATGACTAAGCATAACAAAAAGACAAGAAATAGAAATTTTATTTTTAAGTTTAATAATGCTTTCATTCTTATCACCTTACCCTATATAAAAACCTTATGTGTTAATATGGAATTGCAGCCTTTATTTGTTCTAAGACTTGAACTCTACTTTCTTCTTCAACGTCATACGCAAAATAAGTTCTAACATACCATATACTATTATATTCTTCTTTTATTAAGGTATATTGATTTGGTCCATAGCCTAACTCTACCCAAATTAATTCGGATTTTGGAACAACAACTAATTCTTCACCTAAACTTTCAAAAATTACTTTAATTACTTTTTCTTCAGCTAAATAAATAGTGATACAAGAACTTTCCCATATGACGTCAGGTGTTATTAATTCGCTATAAAAATCATCTCGGTATGAACTTTTTCTACCATCAATCTTATATTCATATTTGATGGCTCCATCTATTTTAACATCATAGACATAAGAAAACTTCTTTTTCTCACAGGTTTTTAATCCAGTAATCATCTCATCATATGTTTCATAATAGTAAGAAACTGGTTTATATCCATTACTATCGTTTGGTCTTACTGGTGGTGTTTCCGTTTCTTGTTTACATCCACTAATGACTATACCTAGTAATATAACAGTTAAAGATATTGCCAATTTTTTAAAAGCTTTTATTCTCATAAACTATCCTTTCTTTATTCATGTGTAATCGTTAAATGTCCAATAGAAATACGTCCCTTATTTCTATCTCCAATCGGTAAATTAGAAGCATAAAAACGAAAACTTTTAATATTATTAGGTAAATTCAAAATGACGGTATTCTGATTATATCGGTCTGTGGAAAGAATTACATCATTTAATAAATCTAACATTTTTACCCATTCTCCATTTTCATTTAAAATGTCTATGGATGCTGAGCTTGTTCCTTTTAAAAATAACTCTTTCGCACTCCAAAAGGAAATATTAACTTCAATTTTTTTCACATTACAATCAAGATGATATTCCAAAAAGGCCTCATTTACATTTTCTTTTCTTGATGATAAATTTATATATTCATTTTCAATATATCCACATCTTTTACGATTTGTTAAAATGGATAAAGTACCTGCCAAAACTTCTCTACTTGTAGTATTACTATAATATGCTTCTTCATAACCATAATCCTCTGGATTTATACTATTCTTTGTAAAAACCTTACCACAAGGACAATAGTATTCATCATAATAAGGTGAATAATAATTATCTGAATGATGATGTGAACTTGTGAATTCTATATCAATGGCTCCTATATCATAGTTTGTTGTGCTTTGAGTGTTTGTATAAGCACTCCAAAGTACTGCGCCAAAGTGTCCTAATCCGTCATTAACATATACATATGTCTCATCATAGGCATACGCAACTGCAGAATGCTCAGCGCCATTAACAATAATTGGTCTTCCTGATTGAATCGTAGATTTAATTAGATTTACTATTTTATTTACTTTTAACTCCTCAGTAGTTCCTTGATAAAAATTTATTTTATAAGTAACCTTTTTACTATCTAAATACTTTTTTATAAGATTAACCTGTTCATCAGTATAATAGCCATTCCCTCTTGGATCTTTATTATTTGCCTCAATCCCAGTCTCTATTAATAAATCTCTAAACCGTTGATCAGATTGATTAGAATCTTCATCATACTTACCAGTTCCCGGGGAAGTAAGGAACTCTGCAAGATTTTTTGTTTTACTCCTTGTTCCACCATTTATTTCAAACATCTCATCCACAATATTATCATCTTGAAATGTATCATAATATCCCAACAGAATTTGAGAAGCAATGATTGTACAAATATGATTATCCTCATTAAACCCATAATAATGAAACAATTTTTGAAAATAATAAGATTCTTTAATTTGAACTGCACTACTTCCTGGCTTATGCCCTTCCCAAAATAAGCTACCAAAATTAGAATTTGACTGTAAAGGAATTTTCTCAACGGTTTGTCCATAATTTGGATGAACAATTATATCCTTTTCATTTAAAAAATTCTCTTGAATAATTCCTTTAAGAAAAATTGAAACAAGTAAAAGGAACCCTAGTAAAAGTTTTTTCTTCATAATGTTACCTCCCTTTATTCTATTTTTAAATATAGCATACTTACATTTTTATTATACCCTAATCCCATATTTTTTCCAATAAGAATAATTCGTCAAATTTCGACATTACTATTCAATAAAAAAGACTCTATGATAGAGTCTTTACCTATTTTAATCTAATGTATTAAGAAATTCTTGGAAGTATGTAGGTAGCTCTGAATCAAATTCTAGCCACTTCTTTGTTCTTGGATGTTCAAAGCCTATACACTTCGCATGAAGAAATTGTCCTTGATCTCCAATAACCTTTCTTCTTCCATATACCTTATCTCCAACGATTGGATGACCAATGTAGCTTAAATGAACACGAATTTGATGAGTACGTCCTGTTTCAAGCTCACATTCAATTAAAGTAAACTCTTTATAGCGCTTGATTACTGTAAAATGGGTAATGGCTTGTTTTCCTGTTTTAACGACAGCCATCTTTTTTCTATCCTCTGGATCTCTGGCTATGGGGGCATTAATCTTCCCTTTATTCTCTACAAAGCTTCCATAGACTAAGGCCTGATAGCGTCTTTTACAGCTATGATTTTTCAATTGCTCTGCTAAGCCTAAAGCTGCTAAATCATTTTTAGCTATCATTAAAAGTCCTGTTGTGTCCTTATCAATTCGATGGACAATTCCAGGACGAACAACACCATTAATCGTTGCTAAATCATCTAGCTCATATAGTAGTCCATGAACAAGCGTGTCCTCCTGATTTCCAGCACCTGGATGAACAACCATTCCCTTAGGCTTATTTACAATTGCTACATCCTCATCCTCATAAACGATATCCAAATTCAAATTCTTTCCATTTAAATCAAGAGGCTTATCTGCTAAAAGCTCATAGGTAATCTCGTCGCCATCTTTTAAAAGATAAGATGCTTTTACAGGCTTTCCATTAACAAGAATTTTTCCTTCCTCAATCATTCGTAGTGCATAGCTTCTAGATTTTCCTTTTAAAATTTCAGTCAATGCCTTATCCACTCTTTTTTTGGCATACGTTGTATCAATGGATAGCTTTGTCATTTATTTGCTCTTCTTTCCTGGAAAAATAAAATATCAATAGCCAAAATGATGATTCCAATAACTAAGCACATATCAGCAACATTAAAGATAGGGAATGAGCTTTTTGTCATAGCAACCCATAATGCATCTAAGGGCTTAAAAATAATCATATCAACCACTCCCTGACGCATACCAACACACGCAAAAAAACGATCAATAAAATTACCAAATGTCCCAGCAAGCATTAAGGTAATGGCTGTGGAATAGCATTTTTTTCTTTTCCAATCATTCTTTGTTAGAAAATAGACCAGCACTACAGAGGCAATAAAACTTATAACTGTTAAAATCCAGGTCTGATTGGATAGAAACGACCAAGCAGCACCCGTATTATAGGTTAGGGTAGCATTTAGCAGGTGAGGGATCAAAGTCACTTCACTCCCCTTTTGAATTAAAAGCTCTGCTAAATACTTTGTAAGCTGATCAAAAACTAACAATCCCCCTAAGACAACAAGGGTAATCCACATACACATTCCTCCTATCTAAATAATAAATAATCCAACAAAAATTCCAACACAAAGTCCTATTGCACAAACTCCTGCATCAACAAGATAGAAAATTTTCATATCCTCTACTTGCTTTTTTGTAATGGTTTTATAATAAAATACACGACTAAAATAAATAATTAAATAAATGAAACATACAATCCCAATCAAAACAAGATTCAGATAATCATTAAAAATAAAGCAGTTTACCAAGAGGATGATTGGTCCTATTCCTATAAAGGCTGCCAAAGCAATAGAAGCAAGAGCTATCCATATCTTATGCTCTGTATGGATTGACATCTCTTTAATAGACTCCTTACAGGCTCTATATCGTTCAGAAAAGCTAAGCATTTTTAAGCACCTCCAACGCATCCTCAAAGGTTTTTATGGAGTACAACTGCATTCGCTCCTTATGAGGAAGCTTTTCATAAGCTAATAATGCCTCCTCATAGTTCCCCTCAGGACATAAAAAGATATCCATATGATCATCATAAGCCGTATATATTTTTTGCTGAATTCCTCCAATAATCCCCACTGTACCATCAGGCTCTATTGTTCCTGTACCAGCAATTCGATATCCCTTTGTTATATCTTCTTCTAGTAAAGAATTGTATAAGGCAAGAGTCTGTAATAAACCTCCTGATGGACCACCAACGTTTGTTGATTTAAGCCTATACTGAGGATATGCTGTCTTATCGTCTAGTGAATAAAAGGAATATCCAGCCACACGCATATTCTTTTCAGTATAAGGAATTTCTATTTCTGTTTTATTGCGAGATACTGTATAGATTGTTCCAGTAGTTGCTGAATTGAAGGCCTCACGAAAAGAGGAAAAATCATCCTTTGCATAAATCCCATCTACGGCAACAATTCGATCTCCAACTCTAAACTGAGAATCCCTATCATAATATGCAATAACATAGGCATCATAGCTAAATTCTAAATGAATCCTCTCATCCACCTTAGAAGCCTCCTCATAAGCCAGCATTAAAGCATATTGGATACTAGATTCGTGCTGTATTCTTCCCATCTGTGTTAATTCAGCATCAGTAAAATGAAGATACCCCTCTGGAAGCTCTGAAACCTCTGAAGTAGAGCTTCCCTTCAGCATTAAATTTTGTAATAGGGTGGAATGGTCTAGGCTGATAACATAAATCGTTGAAAAGCTTCCCTCAGCCTGATAAGAATTTTCTATCTCAACAAAATTCTCAACAATGGTTGTATCCCCTTTTAAGGTAATTGTTTGATTTGTTCGTGTTGTTCCTAACACAATTAATGGAATATTGATGCATAAAGCAAGCAAAATTACCATCCAAAAGCGTTTAAGAAAATATTTCATTCCTCATCACTCCTGATCTCAATATGAACAGCAGGCATCTTAGTATATTTAACCTTGGCAGCATCAAACATTTTTCTTGAAGCCTCAAAGGATTCCTGCTCATGATATTTATCATCCCCATAGATTACATGCTTTATACCCGCCTGTATAATCAGCTTTGCACATTCATTACATGGAAAAAGGGTTACGTAAAGTGTTGCGTTTTTCAAGGAGGAGGTACAATTTAGAATTGCATTAGGCTCTGCATGTACTACATAAGGATATTTTGTATCAAGATAATTTTTATTCTCCTTCCCCCAAGGAAACTGATCATCTTGACATCCCATAGGAAAGCCATTATATCCAATTCCAATAATGCGCTTATCCTCATTGACTACACAAGCTCCAACCTTAGTACTTGGATCCTTACTTCTTTTTGCTGATAGGGCAGCAACCCCCATAAAATATTCATCCCAGCTAATATGAGTCATAAGTAACCTCCTTATGGATTCAGACGATCTGGTCCACGGAATATAAACATTGCATCCTTAATTCCTTGGTTAAATAGTAGCATCGTAATGCGATCTATGCCAATACCAAAGCCACCATGAGGAGGGCAGCCATATTTAAAGAAATCCAAATAGAAAGCAACATCCTTATCTAAGCCCTTTTCCAAAGCCTGCTTCTTTAAAATTTCATAGCGATGCTCTCTTTGAGCTCCTGTTGTTATTTCACAGCCCTTCCATATTAAGTCATAGCCACAGGGAACACCCTTCTCATCACGCATATGATAGAATGCTCTAGTTTCCTTTGAATATCCTGTAATAAATAGGAATTCATGACCAAACTTATCAATAGAAAGTCTTTGGCATAATCTTTCGCCTTCCGTTGTTAAATCTCCCTTTTCACTTTCAGGAACCTTATAGCCATAGCGTGCCTCTAGTTCATTATAAACATCATGCAAATCCATTCTTGGAAATGGAAGTGTTGGCACAACAAGATCAATATCATAAATTGCTTTAATCTGAGCTGCATATTTCTTATGAACAGCCTCTAATGCAAACGTAAGCATTTCCTCTTCCATTCTCATAACATCCTCATAAGAATCAATATAGGAAAACTCTAAATCAAAACCAGTGAATTCTGTTGCGTGCTTACGTGAAGCAAACTTTTCAGCACGAAATACAGGCCCAGATTCAAAGATTCTTTCAAAGCCTGCTGCCATTGCCATTTGCTTATAAAACTGTGGGGACTGAGCCAAGAAGGCATCCCGGTCAAAGTATTCTACCTTAAACACTCCAGCACCAGATTCAGACTCTGCACCAATCAGCTTTGGAGAATGAATCTCTATAAAATCTCGGTCAACTAAAAATTCTCTACATTTTGCAACAAAATAAGATTGAACCTTAAACATTAGGGCATTCTTATCCGTACGTAAATCAATCCATCGGTAATCCAAACGTAAATCAATGTTGGTTTCCTCGCCCTTAGGTGCAACAATTGGAGATGGAACCGCAATACTTTCAATTTTCACTATATCTGGATACATTTCCATATGATTCAGCTTAACGTACTCACTTTCTAAAATAGGCCCTGTTGCCTCAATTACACTATCTACTGTAATTTGATCTAGAATATCAACAAGCTCAGGATGCTTTTCCTTTTCAATCGTCAATTGGAGTTTCCCTGAAATATCCTTTAAAACAATAAAGCACATTGCCTTTTTATTTCTAATATTTTCTACAAAGCCAGCTACCTTATTTACTTGACCTAATTGAATATCTTTTAACATTACTCTTTTCATTTTATTTTACCTCTTTTTCCTTACAGCCAGCACAGGCAGAACGGCTATTAATTTTATTCAAAACATAAGGATAAACTTCAAATAAGGAGATTGTTTCCTGTACATCTGTTGTATTGTCCTTAATATTAATTTTTTGCTCAGCAAGCTCATTGTCACCTAAAATACAAGTAAACATAGCACGCTGAAGATCAGCAGCCTTAAATTGTGCCTTAAGACTTCTACCTAAATGATCCATATCACAATAAAGCCCACCCAAACGGCACACCTGCATTTCCTTCATACAGGCCTCTTGAGCAGGTTGTCCAAGCGCTATAAAGTAAATATGAACAAAATCTGGAGTTGCAAGCTTCTTCCCCATACATTCGCAAGCAAGCAGGAGTCGCTCCATACCAAAGGCCATACCTACACCTGGTGTTTTTGGTCCACCTAAATCACTGACTAGGGAATCATACCTTCCACCCCCACCAATGACATTTTGAGCTCCAAACTCAGGAACATCCACCTCAAGTTCAAATACTGTATGAGAATAATAATCTAGACCTCGAACGAGCGAAGAATCAATTTCATAGTCAATATTCATATCCTTTAAAGCCTTTAATACAGCAGAAAAATGCTGTTTTGATGCTTCTGTTAGATAATCTGAAATCTTTGGAGCATTCTTAAAAAACTCCTTATCCTTATCTACCTTGCAATCTAAAATACGTAATGGATTTTTCTCTAATCGCATTTGGCAATCTCCACAAAGCTCGTCCTTATATTTTAAGAAATAATCAACAAGAACCTTGCGATAGTTGGTTCTTGATTCTTGATCACCTAAAGTATTAATTTTCACCTTCACATTGGTTAACCCCAGTGCCTTAATTAGAGTTGCTCCTAAAGCAATGACCTCTGCATCAATGGTAGGAGATTCTGAGCCTAATGCCTCCACTCCAAACTGGCTAAACTGACGAGTTCTTCCCTTTTGAGGACGCTCATATCGGAACATAGGTCCTAAATAAAAAAGCTTTTCTAAAGGATTTTGTGCATAAAGCTTGTTTTCTATATAGGCACGTACAGTACCTGCTGTTCCCTCAGGCCTTAGGGTTATCATTCGGTCTGAGCGATCCTTAAAATCATAGGTTTCCTTTGTAACCATATCTGAGGTGTCATTTCCATCTCTATGAAAGGTTTGACTTGATTCAAATATAGGCGTTCTTATTTCCTTATAATTGAAAATTTGACATATTTTCCGAATCGTGGACTCAAGCTTTGTCCAGGCTTTCACCTCTCCTGGCAAAACATCATAGGTCCCCTTTGGTTTACTTATCATACAACTTACTTCCCTTCTATATACTCATAACGATACATACTATAATACATTGCAATTCGTTCATGATTTTTAATTTTAACTAAGGACTGATATTCATAATGATATCCACACTGCAAAATCACCTGTTTAGAGGACTGATTCCCAAGTGTATGTCCAACTAATATTTTATCTAATCCCAAAAGTTCAAAGCCAACTCTTGTCATTTCCTTAAGACACATTGTCATAATGCCCTGATTCCAATACTGTCTATGAAGAATGTAGCCAATCTCTGCTGTATTAATACTTTCATAGTAGGTATGAAAATCAATCATTCCAATCATTTTATTTTCTTTCTGACGATCTATGATAGAATATCCTGCTGGAAGACCAGCAAGTGGACGTTTCAAAAAGATTTCTTCTATGCACCATAAGGCCTCCTTTGGCTTTGTGAAGGGCCCCCAATTCAAATGCCTGCAAGTTTCCTCATCCTTGCCAATTTCAAAATAATCCAAATAATCCTCTTTTACAATCGTTCTTAATTCATATCTCCCTAAATGAAGATCTGGCAGATTTGTTTCTATAATGCATCACCCTTCTTCTATTAAAAAAACGTCCTTAAAAAATTAAATTAAGGACGTATAAACCGCGGTGCCACCTTACTTCTAGTATGAAAACTAGCACTTGATGTCCGTTAACGCCTGGTACGTCTAATTAAAGCTCTCCAAAAGTGTCCTTCCCTATTTTGTCTATGGATGCTTCCACCAACCATCCTCGCTAGTATAGCCTAAAGCATAGGTACTCTTCTTTCTTCATCAATTTATCATACGTAATTATTTTAGCATTTATGCTCTATATTTTCAAGAAAAATTTACTTAAATCACTCTAGATAGGAATATATTATCATAATCCTTATAAACACTAAATCCGTCCTTCTTTCGCAATCGCAAGTCAGTAGCCAGTAAGTCTCTTAAAATCAGCTCTGTATCTGTATAGGTATTGGTGCGATACCCTGCAAAATAAGGACCAAAATAAACATAATCTAAGATAGCAAGAGTATAGGTTTTGTCTGTCGCAATGCTTGCACCATACTCCTTCGTATAAACAATTTCTTTATCCCGATTTGCATCAAAAAATCGTTTTAATTGGATTCCTTGAATCTCACATAAAATAATATGGTTATCAAATGGATTTAAGGCATACAAGGTGTTAAAATCAAAGTTTCCTTCAGAAACGTTGTTCCGAAATGCACCTGTATTACAGATTGAGGCCGTAGCTCCTGTGGCCGTCATCATTACATTAGAAATATAAGCCTGAAACTCTTGGCTATACCGATTAATATATGTATTATTTTTGCAATACACTTCTTCTAAAATATCCTTTGAGGCATTATAGAATTGAGAAATAATATCCTGAACGTCAGAATCAATGCCTCTTGCAGAAGAAACATTGATATGAGAGGCTTTTGCTTTTGTAACAGATTTTGTTGTTAAATCATAGGTTAAATCAATGCGACCAATATTTGCTAGCTTTCCAGCAGATTGTACAACAGGTAGACTTGGCCCATTTGCTCTTTCAATTAGAGCCTCTTGCTTTGTATGCGTATGTCCATTAATTACAGCATCCACCAAATAGGATTCCTTATAGGATAACTGAGCCAAAAGCTGATTGGTTTCATAATCCAGACAGGAAGAGGATTTTCCATCATGGATATTTACAACAATAATATCTGCCCCATCATCCTTTAATTCTTTTCCTAAGACAGAAACACTAGTTGCTATTTCCTGTGGCTTTGCTTTAAAAGAATAGCCCTCTGTCATATTGGCATTAATAGAGGAAAAAACATCTCCTATATAGCTTAATACTCCAATCTTTACATTTTCTTTTTCAATAAGATAGGAGGAACACACTCTATCTTCCTGTTCCACCAATTTTTGCTGATAAAAAATATTTGAATTTACCAGAGGGAAGTTTGCCTCACCATTTTCTTGCTTTCCATCAAAAAAATTCAAGAAACGATCAAATCCCCAATCAAACTCATGATTTCCAACACCCATCATATCAAATTTCATTTGATTCATTGCTTCTATGACAACCTGTCCATAACTAACTCTAGAAATTGCTGTTTCCTGAAGCATATCTCCATTTCCAATAAGAAGAGTGTTATCCTCTTCAGTTTCATTTCTTACAGCCTCAATTAAGGTGCTTGCTCTTGCCATTCCTCCATAAGATCCCTCATTCTCAACATGTCCATGAATATCATTCATTTCTAAAATTTCAATATTGACAAGTTTTTTTTGATTGATGGGATTCTCTGGTTCCTCAGGCTCAGGTTTCTGAGGCTCTATACAGCCAACCAGCAAAAACATAAAAAGAAATATTAAGCACAATTTCATCTTCATTTTTAAGATACCAAGACTGTTTCTAGCCTTTTTTCTCCTTCCTCGTAATTCTCTATTTTTTTTGAAAAAAGCTCAAAAAAGATCTGATCTACAAATTCCGTTTCCCGTTGAAATTCTGTATCAATATGAAGAGCAGTTAACGTCTTGTATAATGAGGAGACCATTGTTCGTTCATTAAATATAACCTTCATTGGAAGTCCCTCCTGCTTAAATAATTCATCAACTACGCCAATCGCAAAATCCTGAATCTGTTCTGGCTTACAAGCCACTCGGTGCATCAGATGTTTCTTTTTCTTTTCATAATATCCAAACAAAATACTTTCATAGCCTCCATCTTCTAACTGCTTAAAGGAAAAGTATCTAGAGATATAGCAAACATCCTCCACATAAGTTGCATCCTGATATTCTTTAATAAAGCTTTCATTTTTCTTTTTGAATCGTGGCATAGTACCCAAAACAGCATCTCCTGTATATTTTACAGAGTAATAGTGCTCTTTAGGATCAAAGGCAGCTAAAACAAGCTTATCCTCTGCAAAGCACTGAACAAGATCCTCACGCTCATTTTTAATCAAGCTAATCAAATAATAAAGATAAGCAATAACGAGCTTCATCTTTTTTATTGTAAGATATTTATAATCATATCCCTCCTGGAACTCACAGGGAATCACATTATTTTCTAACGAAATACGAATTTTATGCTTCTTTAGAAATTGAACATCCTCTTCCAAAAGGTTATTTTTTGATAGTAAAGCAATTGAAATCATATTTGCATAGATTGGATTTAAAATTATACCTGTGTGGCTCATATAGCTATCATATAAATAATTGATTCCTGAAGAATTTAAATAAAGCTGAACTCCAGCAGAACTATCTAGCATATGGTCAGTACAAACAACAATCCCTTTAGAAGTATCATCTAAAAAATAAAATAAGTCATACTGATTGAATTGCTCAAAAGCATTTAGTCCTCTTAAAAGCTTCATTGCCTTTCTTAATTCCATATAACATTCTTTATACTTCACCCTATCAGCTCCTTAGCTTATATACCACGACTCTCTTAATTCCATAAACCTTATTCTTAATTAATTCTAAAGCATTTATCTTTTCTGGATAAATAGAATCCTTAGCCATTTCAAATACTACAAGCCCCTTTGGAGCTAAGAAAGGATACACAAGCCTCAATATCTCTTCTATTGTATCTATGCGATAAGGTGGGTCTAAAAAAATGATATCCCATTTTTCCTTGGCCTGTTCTAAAAACATTCTATAATCCAAATTATAAAATCTGGCCTTTTGAATACCTAAGGAATCACAATTTCTTTTACATACTTCAATCGCCTTAGGTTCAATATCATTTAAATAAATTTCTGTAATTCCTCTAGAATAGGCTTCAATGCCCATAGCTCCACTTCCAGCAAAAAGATCCAAGGCTAGACCTCCATCAAAATAAGGACCAATCATATTAAAAATGGCTCCTCGAACCTTATCCTGAGTTTCACGAGTTGTTGATAGCTGAGTCATCTCAATATTCCGATGTCTTAGAGTTCCTGCTACAATACGCATAATCCTTTCACCTTATCGTTTAGGTAAAGACTTCACCTGCTGATAGGTCAACCGCTTACCCATAAATTTTTTATTCTTTATATCCTTTAAGAAACGGGCTGCCGTAGCATTTATTTCTAAATACGTAACATCCTTTGTAATGATAATTTTCCCAAAATGCTCTCTATGAATAGAAACCTGGTCGTGAAGGTAATTCACAAGCTGGTTTGGTCGAATTTTGTCATTTTGCCCAATATTAATTGCTATATAAATCCAATTAGAGGACTTCTTTTCAGATTGTGTTCTCTTTCTTGGATGAATGATTTCAATTGGTGGGTATTTGCGATCCTCATTTTCATTTAAAAGCTCTAAAAGCCTAATAATGATTGGCGTTGGATCTGTGGTTTTTCTAGCCAAATCACGAATCATATTATCATAGGTATGGTTTGTGCTTGCAGCTTCTAACCCTTCAATAATGTTGTCTGTTAAGCTCTTTTGAAATTTTAAAGCAATTTGCTTTGGTGTTGGGATTTCCATAAATTCTAGCTTTGATTTGGTATATGCCTCAATTTCTGCAACTCTAGAATACTGACGATTCGTCGCCAAAGTAATCGCAAGCCCTGTTTTTCCTGCACGACCTGTTCTTCCTATACGATGAACATAGATTTCATTTTCCTGTGGAAGGTCAAAATTAATGATGGCCTCAACATTTTCCACATCTATTCCTCTTGCAGCAACATCAGTCGCAATCAAAATATCAATTGAGCCTAATCGAAAGGATTGCATAACTCTATCTCTGCTGAGTTGTTTTAAATCCCCATGAAGTCCATCTGCCTTAAAATGATGCTCCTGAAGGAATAAAACAAGCTCATCTACCATAGCCTTTGTATTCGCAAAAATCATAACTGATTTCAGCTGATAATAATCTAATAATCGAACTAAAAGATATTTCTTATGATCCTTTTTTGTATAATAAATGATCTCCTTAATTTTATCTACAACTCTTGTTTTTTGTTCAATTTGAATTAAATAAGGCTCCTGCATATATTTCTTGCTAGCCTGTTTCACCCAAGGTGGCAAGGTGGCAGAAAAAAGGGAGGTTTGACGAGTTTTTGGAACCTCCTTAAGAATGTTTTCCATATCCTCCTCAAAGCCCATCTTCAGCATTTCATCTGCTTCATCTAAAACTAGATAGCTAACCTCTTTAAAATCAAGAGTTCCTCTATGTAAATGGTCAATAATTCTTCCTGGAGTTCCTATGATAATCTGTGGTTTTTTTGCTAAAGCCTTAAATTGCTTTTCATAGGATTCTCCACCATAAATGGTCGTTGCCCTAACAGTAGTATAAACCGCAATCTTTTCAATTTCTTTGCAAACCTGTAAGGAAAGCTCTCTAGTTGGACATAAAATCAAAGCCTGGATACTTTTTCTTTTTGGCTCAATATGTGCCAGCAAAGGAATAGAATAGGCAAAGGTCTTTCCTGTTCCTGTCTGGGCCTGTCCAATAACATCTCTTCCCTCCAACAAATAAGGAATGGCTTCCCTTTGGATTGGAGTTGGCTCCTCTATCTTATTTTCTTTTAAAGCAGCAAGAATGGCTGCATCAATATTCATACTTAAAAAATCATTCATCTATCTATACTCCATAATGTTATATATTATACCAAAGAATTTGTTACTTTTCAATGAAAAAAGGTGGCAAATGCCACCTTGTATCAACAATATAGTGCTAGGAAGGTCGAGAAGACTATAATCTTCTACGGTTGAATCCTCTCTTAGTAACATTTAGGGTTCTAGATCGCAATGTTAAGAACGCATCACCTGTTTCCTCTCGGATTCGCTTTCTATTTGTTTGAGCTTCGCGGCCATCTTCCTAGCAATTTTAATATACCATAAAATTTTGAAAATGTAAATAACTCTATTAAAAATAGGACATAATCAAGGAAATAATGGAGCATAAGATGAGCAAGGCTCCAACACCAATCATCATATTATCTCCTTTGCTCTCACCTGAGTAATTTTTTTTAGATAAACAGGATAGCAATAATGCAATAATACCAACCAGCAAGAGAATGACTGGAATAGCAAAATGCAAGGAAAAATAGGATTTATTCTTAGAATCAAATTCTATAAAGTAAACAATGGTACAAGCAATAACAAAAATAAAGGACATGACAATAATTATGCGCATAACCAGATAAGCCATTGTCTTCTTTTGTGGTACTGTTTGATTTTGTCGTTTGATATTATTTTTTCCCATAATCTTCTTCTCCATTCTTTTACCTAGTTATATCATACTTAATTTAGGATTTCAAGAAATCCAAAATGATATTAAATACTTTTTCATCAATTTCTCCCATTTTGTAATAATCCAGTTGCCTTTTTCTTTCTGTTCTTTCAACTTCATCCATAATGGAGTTGATTTCTTGCAATGAGCATTTTGTATAAGCTAGTGCCTCTAGAGTATAATCTGGATTATGATTTTTTCCATCAACAATATGATAAACAAGCTTCTGATTTACTACATGGTTTCTTAGTACCTCAGTAGAAATGGAATATGGAATCATGTTGTCATCTAAGGAGTGTATAATGAGCGTTGGTATCTTTGTATTCTTTACTACCTTTTTCGCATTTATGAAGCTCTTTTTTCCACAGTATATAGCATCAATGATAAGAATAAAGGGAAGGATTGGATAAATCAGCTTGGGTAGCATATGCTTAAGAATACTTTTTATATTAATAAAAGGAGCCATAGCAACTATACGTTCAATTTCTGGATGATATTTTGCAATAGATAAAGCCGCAAATCCGCCCCATGAATGTCCCATAACATATATTTTTTCATCAGGATACGTCCTTCTTATATAGGAAACCGCAGAATCTAAAGACAATATGCTATTTCCTAAGCCTAATATGGACTTCCCATCAGAAAGCTCTGTCCCATAATAATCAAATCCTAAAACCTGAAAGCCTCCTTTTGCAAGATGCTCTATTTCCTGAATATAGGCATTATGTGAACCCCACATACCATGAGAAAAAATACAAATTCCCTGATATCTAATCTTCTTATAGGAATAAATATAGCCTCTTAAAATTCCTTTCTTTGTTGGAATAGCAATAGGGCTCGCTTGCAGTCCTTCATATTCTGATGGATGATAATATTTTATAATCCCATCTGGCTCCCAGCGTTTTCCAAAAGCCTTATGATGAATCAACGCTCCTAGGATAAAGCCAATTAAAATTAGTCCTAAAATAATTCCTAAAGTAATATATAGATAAAACATATTTTTCCTCTACTGATTCAATTCATAAATTTTTAATAGACCCTCAAGAGTCAAATTTTTTAAAAGCACAATCTCATTTTTGCACAAAGGTACAATCAAGCTAGATAGTCCCCCCGTAGCAAATACTAAAGCATTTGCACAGCCAACCTCTTCCTTAATCCGCTCAATCATCCCATCAACCTGAGCAGCAGCACCATAAATCACACCTGATTGAATGCAGTTTACAGTAGAGGTTCCAATTACCTTTTTAGGACAAATCAGCTCAACGCTAGGTAAAAGTGCAGCGTTATTTACTAATGCTTTCATAGAAACACTTACTCCAGGGGAAATACTAACTCCATAGAAGGTCTGGTTTTTTGTATAAATATATTTAGTAGCCGTTCCCAAATCGATGATAATTGCTTCATCTGCTACACCTTTAATTCCTGCAACATCACAAATGATATCCGCTCCTACGGTCTTTGGATCATCCACCTTTAGCTGAACACCTGTTTTTATCCCAGGTCCAAGAATAAGGGGTTGCTTCTTATAATATTTTACAAAAGCCTTTTTCAAAGCACTTGTAATGACAGGAACAACAGAGGATATAATTACATCCTCAATTTTACATTGATCTAAAATCGGCTTTAAAAGCACATAATATTCATCAGCTGTACGATTAAAGGAGGTTTTTAGTCGATAGGTATCCATAATTTTTTTTCCTTCTGCAAAGCCTAAAACAATATTAGTGTTTCCAATATCTACTAATAAAATCATAGTGTAATAACCCTAAAAAAGGAGGCAATCCTCCTTTTTCCTTTCTTTATACTTCTTCAATTGGCTGTTCTACAAGCTCTTGTTCTGCATAAATTGCACCTGCATTAAAATTGATTCCAATATTATAATTTCTAGAAATAACACGTACAATGTAAACAATAGACGGAGAAAGTACTGTATTTACAGCAAATTCTATCAAGAAATTAAATCCAATCATGGTCAAGAATAAGAAGCCCACCACATTTGAGCCTCCAGCCCATTCCTGCAAGGTTTTCCAAAAGAAAGCCATACAGCCTAGTGCAAATAATCCTGTATTAACAATAGGTGCCACAACCGCAGCTAAAATAATGGCAAGGCTTAAATTTTTTTTATACAAGCCTTTAAAAATGAAGCCAGAAACCATACCAGCAACAGCAGTCTTCACAAGGCAAAGTACAACTGTAATAAATGGATTAACGGCTAAAAAGCTTCCCGTAGATGGTGCAGTCAAGATAATTGCTCCCATCAAGGCTCCTAAAAATGCTCCCGCCCAAGGTCCATATAAAATGGCTCCAATGACAAGGGGAATTAATGCAAGCGTAATGCTTACTGGTCCAATCAATACGTAGTTTGCAATAACCTGTAATACAACAACAATTGCTGCAAGACTTGCAATACCAACCATACGTTGGATACTTTTTTTGTTTTTCATAATTCTATTTCCTTTCTTTTTAGGCCTCTTATTGAGGTCCCATAAGCATTTTTATTATACCCCTTTTATAGGAAGGATTCAAGAAAAAGAAAAAATGATTTGCTTATTTTCTTAACAAACCAATTTTTTCTCCATATAAAACCTTAACTTCGTTTCCTAAACGACTATGGTATAAAATATCCTCATCCACAACTATATTATTCTTAGTTAAAAGAACTATTGTAGAACCACCAAAAAGAAATCTGCCCTTTTCTTCTCCCTTATAAAAGAAATGATCCTCATAATAATTATCAATTTTTCCAACCAGCATAGCTCCAACTTCAATTTGTACGACATCACCAAAATGTTTTGTATGAAGAATTGTATAGCATCTATGGTTGGTCTTATAAAAATTATATTTTTCTAATGCAATAGGATTGACCGTATGAAAAACGCCTTGAATAGAAACGCTTTTCTCCTGATTTCCTTCATCTATATAGCAATACCGATGATAATCCTCTACACCCAAACGAAAAATAAAGCACCAGCCGTTTTCATATTCCTTTGCAAGACTAGGGTTTGTTAATAAATCCTCAACTCTATAATAGGAATCCTTTATTTTAAAAATACTTTTTTCTTCTATTGGAAAAACGGATACCTTACTATCACATGGGCTAATCAAGCTCAGAGGATTCAAATCAATACTTCGTTTTCCTTCTTTAATTTTTCTAGAGAAAAAGTCATTAAAGGAGTGAATGCTATCAAGCTCAAAATCCTCTAAGCAGATAGAATTTTTTTTAGCAAATTTTTTTATTTTATGCTTTGAAAACTGGCTATCTAAATATTTCCCTACTAGTTTAGATAAAAAAGGTCGTATGAGCAATTTTAAAATCAAACGACCAAATAGGCTTCGATATAAGAATTTCTGTGAACGAACTATGATAACATCTTCTTCTTTTTGAGTAACGCGATCAATTACCTTTAGCATAAGGCAAGCTCCAATCCAAGCAGGACAAAGAATAAAACAAATAATAAACTAGCATATATAATAGAAACCTTTACTGAAGGCTTTGGCAGGCGTATTTTCACTAAAAATAAGATTGCAAAAACGCCTAAAATACAAGCATAAAGAATATAGAAATTTTCCTTTAAAAAGCATTCTAAAAGCCAAATAAAGGGAATCACCATAGCCGTTGTAGTAATAGGTACTCCATAAAAGCATTTTTTCATTCCTTCTTCACGATGAATTTCTTTTACATTAAAATAGGCTAGTCGAATCATTCCTGATAAAATATATAAAATCATTAAGGGCATAAACCACCAAGTATTCATACCTACCGCATAACCAATGGTTACAGGTAAAACGCCAAAGCAAACCAAGTCTGTTAAGGAGTCAATTTGAATACCATAGGATTTTTCTTCTTCTGTTCTATCCTTTTTTAATCTGGCAACTTTTCCATCAAATAAGTCAATAATTCCTGATATCCCTAAGCAAACCACTGCTACAAAAGGATTTCCAGCAAGACCAAAACAAATTCCAACTCCACCTACCAATAAGGATAGATAAGTCAACCAGACTGTATAATTATAGTATCCTACCATAATACCCTCCTTCCACAAATCAACGCTGTGAAACTTTTTTCATTCCCAGAATATGCTTGATTGCGACAAGAATAAATGTTACAATCAGTGGCACATAAAAACTAACTGCTCTTGTCAATAGCATTGCACTTCCAACAAGATCAATATCACCCATACAATAAATCAAACCAAATAGTAATACATATAAATACTCTGAAATTCCTACTCCTCCTGGAAGCGGTAAGGAATCCACACATAATGCAATGGTTACCTGTATCGCAAACAATTCAATGAAGCTCATTTCTGCAATTAAAAAGCTAGATTTAAAGGCTAGATATACAAAGTAGCTCATTGAAAAGAAGGCAACCCGTTGAATGAGGTTATACAAAAAAGCCTTTGCAAAATGAAATTTATGCTTAAAAATCAAGTTTGCTCCTGCTTCATATTCATCCATTTTTGAGATAAATCGGCGTGTCCATAAAAATTTCCGCTTAAGAAATTTATGTCGGTTACACCATAAAATAAGACGTAAGCCAACAGCCTGAATCCATTTCCTTTTAAAAGTCATCAAAAAGCATAAAACAATTAAGAATACATTAATTGTCATACCAATAACAAACAAGGCAATCATAATTGGAAACTGAAATACTAAATATGAACAGGCAATTGCACTTATGATAGATAAAATCAGTAATACAATCTTAAATAGTGCTGTATTCATAATCAAGGTCAGGGATACTGGAGATAAGGACAGCCCATCTCGATTCATATAATATGCGACCATTGGCTGTCCACCACTTGCAGATGGAGTTACAGCACAAAAATAATAGTCTATGGCTGAATACATAAAATTTGCTCTTCTGGTGGTATTGATTTCCATCGTTTTTAGAATTTGCCGCATTGCAGCACCTTCAAAATAAATGTATATAAAAATCATAGCGACTGCTGGAAGCAACCACAAAAAATTAACCTCCTGAATGATAGAAAATAGCTCAGCTATATCATAATTCAAGAAGATAACAACAAAGGTTACAATAATTAAAATACTTAGAAAAGCGATACTCCATATATACTTTTTCTTTCTTCCTTTTTCTAAAGCCTGCTCTTCCATATTCCCACCAGATTATAATTATACTATTTTTTATATGATTTTGTCAATGTTTGACAAAGATTGAATATTGTAAAATATATTGTTAAAGAAAAAGAGGCTGTAATAAGCCTAGTTTTAAACCATAGGTTTTACAGTCTCATACGTTCAAGAAAAAAAGTTACTTTAATACATCTATAAGG
>JAIEEQ010000075.1 GCA_029067355.1 Anaeroplasmataceae bacterium
ATATAAAAGGATGGTATAAGAATATGGAAGAAACAAAAAGAGAAAAGTTTACAAGACTTGCAGAAGCACGTACAAATAATGCTTTAAAACAGATTTCATTGCTGGCTAACCTAGCAAATACAAGCAATTATGAATATGATGTTCATGATGTAGATAAGATTTTAAAAACACTACGTAGTGCAGTAAATGAGCTTGAGGTTACCTTTAAAGGAGATAGCAAGTCTAAAAAATTTAGTTTATAAAAAAATACCTAGTTCAAAAACGAACTAGGTATTTTTGGATAAGGAGGCTTATGAAACAGAAAAAATTTTTAACTCTCTATGCGGTTTTGGATGAGGCTACACAGGAAAAGCTGACTCAGCTTCAAAATGAAATTATCAAGCATTATCCAAAAGGGACTCAGACAATGGGGATTCCCTTTCATATTTCTTTAGGAAGCTTTCCAGTAGATAAAAAGGAGGAGCTTTTGAAACGGCTTTCAAGTTATTCTGCAAATTCTTTTTCTTTACAGCTTACTAAATTAAATCACTTTGATAAACACGTATTATTTGCAGAACCAACTATGCCAGCTTCTTTAGTAAGGCTTCATCACGATTTTGAGGGAAACTATTCAGATGGATTTGATTGGTGTCCACATGTAACCTTATATTGTGGTACAGAAGAAGAGGTTGAAGCTCTTTTACATCAGTTAAAATTTCAGCCAATGAAGACAAGTGTTGTTGGATTAGAGCTTGGAGAATTTTTTCCACCCCTTATTCTGTGGAATACTACATTTTAAATAAAAGAAAAAAAGACTGCTGATTTTGTCAACAGTCCATAAAGGATGCCGAAGCATCCTTTTTTACTATCAATAAATTCCTCCAGAGGTAGGACCATAGCTTGCTGGGTTCGTGTCAATCTCATATTCCATAACAACTTTGCCATTAAGAACTAAATCCTTCCAATCTGTTTCGTCCTTGCATTTCCATTGTAATTTAGAATCCTTGACCTGAATTTCGATTCCTATAAGCGAATCTACGGTTTGAAGAGATTTATATGAATCTGATGAATATCTCCATTGAATATAGCTACTGCTAATTCTGACATCATTGCTGGTTACAGTTTTATCAGGAGTATAATCTGGTAATTCAGAGATTGCCTTAAGCTTTGTATATTCCTCCTGATTCCATCGTTTCCAAACGATATATCCATCCTCAACATCCACATCAATGCTTTGTAGTGTTGGAGTAGAAACCAAATTGGTCCATTTGTCTTGATCAGGGAATTTGTAATAAATATAGTTATTTTCGATTTTTACCTCAGGAACAAGACCTTCTTCGTAGCCACTTAGCTTTGTAATGTCGCCATTTGCTGTTTTTGTTTTTAAATTTGCCCATTCAGAATCGCAAATGCGCTTCCACTGGATAAAGCCATCAGCTACTCTGGCCTGAATCCCAATTAAATTAGAAGTTGAGGTTAGAGTTGTCCAGGCACTATCATTTTTGTATCTCCATTGAACATTATTTGAAGATACCTGATATTCTTTTTCACGATTATCAAAAATGGTTTGTCTTCCTATGGCATAATCCTCATACTCATATTTTAAAACATAGCGTTTGGTTGACTCAGTACCATTTATTAAAGTTGTATAGGATACATAAGCATAAACAGGAATAGAAGATATTGTTACAAAAGGTAGCTTTCCTTTTGCAGGAACCTTTGGAACATTAGAGATTGTAAAATCAGCATAATACTTAGAGGTTGATAATGCAACCTTTGCACCACTGGCAATAGAACGTGTTCGTGTTGAAGAACTATTTGCCTCTAATTTAATCCAGTTGCTATACATACCTACTTTAATGGTTATTTCATTTTTCAAGTTCATAATTGATCTTGTTTTTTCATTTTCATAGGCAAAGGCTTGGAATTTGACATTTCCATTTTCATTATCATAGCTTGAACAATATAATACAAAATTAAAGTCATCAATCGTATTTTTATTTCCATAAACAATCTGCTTTTTATCTATGTTAGCTAAATCACTTTCAAACGGAGTTACCTTTGTAGAATTGTATTCTGTAATATATAGTATGGGGATTGTAATAATGATTGCCACCAAAATGGGTACCAGGATTATAAGAATTAATCGCAGTGGCGTTAGCTGCGGAAATTGAAATTTCTTCTTGTTTTTATTTTTGTTTTTTTCTTTCATATATACTTCACCTCATATGATTTCCTTTATTATAACAAATTCTATGAAGAATTTCACTAATAATTATGATATTTTTTTTATCAATTCATACCTTATTTGTCATATTTCGTATGAAAAAAGGGTTTTTGATTGACTTGAAGCCATAAAATGGGTATAATAAAAAGTGATTTCAAATGAAATTTTATATCAACAAGGGGGAAAAGAAAATATGGGTTTAACTATTTTGGCGTTAAATACCGCAGTTTGGGTTTCTCTTATTGTTTTGTGTTTAATCTTCGGATTAATTATTGGATTAGTAGCAGGATATTTTGTTCGTGTTAAAATGCATGAAAAATCATTTTCTCGTACAAAATCCGAAGCTGAAAAAATTATTGCAATGGCTGAGGCTGATGCTGAAAAGAAGAAAAGAGAAGCTCTTCAAGAGGCAAAGCAGGAAATTGCAAGTTTGAAAAGTGAAGCGGATAGAGACATTAAAGAAAGAAGAAGTTCTGTTGTTGATTTGGAAAATAAACTGAATCAACGAGAGGACACTTTAGACAGACGTTCTATAAACCTAGATCGTCGAGAAGAAATGTTGAATGCTAAAGAAAATAAGATTGATGAAAAGAAAAATGAATTAGAACAACAAAATAATAAGGTGGAGGCCATTTTAAAGCAACAGGAGCAAAAGTTGGTTGAAATTGCCGCCTTGACAAAGGATGAAGCAAGAACGATCATTATGAATCGTGTACAGGAAGAGATGAGTACTGAGATTGCAACCTACATTAAGGAAGAAGAGGAAAAAGCTCGCCTTGAGGTAAAGAGTAAGGCTAAAAACATTTTAGCTTTGGCCATTCAAAAGTACGCTGGTGAAACAGCTGGAGAAACTACGGTTTCTACGGTTTCCTTGCCTGTTGAGGAAATGAAGGGGCGTATCATAGGACGCGAAGGAAGAAATATTCGTACTTTAGAATCCTTAACTGGTGTTGATTTGATTATTGATGACACACCAGAGGCTGTCGTTTTATCAGGCTTTGACCCAGTTCGTCGTGAGATTGCAAAGCGTTCCTTAGAAATATTGGTTGGAGATGGACGCATCCATCCTGCTCGTATTGAAGAGGTCGTAGAGCGTTGTCGTGGTGAGGTGGAAATGGCGATTCGTGAAAAAGGCGAAGAGGCTGTTTTTAAAGCAGGTATAGGAAAAATTCATCCAGATCTTGTTCGTTTGATTGGTCGTTTGAATTATCGTACAAGCTATGGACAAAACGTACTAATGCACTCCTTAGAAACGGCAATGATTGCTGGAAAGCTGGCAAGTGAAATTGGGGAAAATGAGGTTATTGCCCGCCGTGCAGGCTTATTACATGATATTGGAAAAGCAGTAGATCATGAAATTGAAGGATCACATGTTGATATTGGAGTAGAGCTTGCAAAGAAGTATCATGAGCCTAAGGAGGTCATTGATGCGATTGCTTCTCATCATGAGGATGTTGCGCCTAGAACGGTTATCGCTGTTTTAGTTGCTGCTGCAGATGCGTTATCCTCAGCTCGTCCAGGAGCTAGAAGTGATTCTTTAGAGAATTATGCAAAACGATTAGAGAGCCTTGAGGCAATCTCTAATGGAGTTAAGGGCGTATCCTCATCCTATGCGATTCAGGCTGGTCGTGAGGTTCGTGTTATCGTCAATCCAGATGAGGTTGATGATTTATCCACGATTTCTATTGCCCGTCAAATTAAGGAAGAAATTGAAAATAAGCTTTCTTATCCAGGCACCATTAAGGTTACTGTAATTCGTGAAACACGTGCAGTAGATGTTGCAAAATAATAACGAATAGGGATGGAATCATCCCTATTTTTTCTAGAAAGGAAGATGTAATTTGAGAATACTTTATTTAGGGGATATTGTAGGAGAAAATACAATCCATATTTTAAAGGAAAACCTTGAAGCAATAAAAAAAGAGTATCATATCCATATGGTGCTATGCAATGCTGAGAATGTAACAAAGGGAAAAGGCCTATCTTATTCACATTATAAAGAATTAAAGGCCCTTGGAATTGCTGGAATGACTATGGGAAATCATACATTTTCCAAGTCTGAAATTAAGGATTATATTTCTTCTGCAACAATCGCTCGTCCAGCAAATCTTTCCACCACCTATGGAAAAGATGTTTTATATATCCACTACAACCAGGAGGTTATTGCCTTAGTAAATCTTTTAGGAAGGGTTTATATGAATACTCCTTTAGATTGTCCATTTAAAGTTTTTGAGGAATTACTTCCGAAAATTCAAGCAGATAAAATTATTGTTGATTTTCATGGAGAAGCTACAAGTGAAAAAAAGGCATTCTTTTATTGCTTTGCTGGAAAAGTAGATGCTATTTTAGGAACTCATACTCATATCAAAACAGATGACAGAGAGGTATATGAAAACACTTGCTATATTTCAGATTTAGGTATGTGTGGTCCTAAATATTCTGTTTTAGGCAGTGATGTTGCAGGAATCATTGAACGCTTTAAAACGGGAATATATGAGCCCGTTAAGGTTTCTGAGGGTATGGAATATGAATTGAATGGTGTGATTTTGGATTTGGGAAAGGTAAATAAGATTGAAGATTTTAAAAAAAATATAAAGGCACCTCTTCTCTAAAGAATGTTTTATTCCTTTCTTTCATATACTTGACTAGAAAGGAGTATATTTATGGAAATCTTAAAAGTGTCTACAAGATCAAAGCCTGCAAGTGTAGCTGGAGCTTTGGCTAATGCATTTAAAACAAAAAATCAGGTTCAGGTTCAAGCAATTGGCGCAGGAGCCATTAATCAAGCTATTAAGGCGATTGCAATCGCAAGAGGGTATGTTGCTCCAACAGGAAAGGATTTAATCGTCGTTCCTGCATTTTCTGACATTGTTATTGAGGGCGAAGAAAAAACCGCAATAAAATTAATAGTAAAGGCGATATAAATTCCTTTATTCTAGGTGCTAAAGCATTGAATTGAGCTTTGGCACCTCTTTTTGTTTTTTCTTAACATTTTCCTCAATTTGTGGTATGATAATAGCAGAAAGAGGGAATGATTATGCTATTTGATGATATTGCAAAAGCCAATTTACAAGCACTAAAGGACCATGATAAACAGGCAAGAAGCATCTTATCTGTTGTTTATGGTAAATTTAAATTGGAAAGTATTGAACAGGGCTTGGGAGCAAAGGAATTGTCTGATGGAGACTGCCTGCGAATAATCCAAAAGACTATGAAGGAATTAGAGGAAGAGAAGACTGGCTATGAAAGGGCTGGTCGTCCAGAAAAGGTTGCAGATATTGAAGCACAGAAAAATGTACTTTCTGCATTTTTGCCACAAATGATGACAGAGGCTGAAATTCGTTTGCAAATTGAAAAGCTAGAGGATAAAAAAATTCCTAATGTCATGAAGCACTTTAAATCAAATTTTAATGGACAATGTGATATGAGTTTGGTTAGCAAAATTGCTAAGGAATTTAATTAAATAGGTTTAGAAGAAGTATCTAGGTGAGAAATTGAGTCTACTTTAGAAAAGCATATTTTCTGTATATTGGGGAGGACGAAATCGTAAGGGAGCAGAAGGATATACATGTTTTCTATGTCCAGAGGAATATAGGAAGGCTTTAGAAGCAAAGTATGATGAGCTTGCAAAAAAGTAAACTTAATTACATTTGGTTGTCTAATGGCTTTTTTGGACATAATTTGAATCCATAAAAGAAAAACTATTTATATAGAAAAATAGGTCTACTTAAGACCTATTTTTCTATATACCTTAGATAATTTTTTTCTTGCTAAGTAGGAAGCTTTATTGGCTCCATCCTCCAAGATTTTATCTATTATGTTACTGTCCTGTATTTCCTTAACTCTTTTCTGAAGCTGTCCTATTTCCTCACACACAGCATCTGCAACCACCTTTTTAAAGGTGCCATATCCAACACCCTGATATTCTAAAACAAGACGATCTATACTCTTTTTAGTTAATGCAGATAAAATGGTTAGAAGATTAGAAATACCAGGTTTATGTTCTATATCAAATTCTATTTGATTATCACAATCTGTCACGGCAGACATAATCTTTTTCCTTGTAATTGCTAAATCCTCTAAAAGATAAATTGTCCCCTTTTCAGATTCAGATTTGCTCATTTTCTTTTCTGGATTGGATAAGGAGCTTATTTTGGCTCCTGTCTTTGGAGTGACTGGTTCAGGAACAACGAAGGTCTCAGAATAACGGTTATTAAATCGGATAGCTAAATCTCTTGTAAGCTCTACATGTTGTTTTTGATCAAGTCCAACTGGAATATAATCTGCATCATAAAGGAGAATGTCAGAAGCCATTAAAGCAGGATAAATAAAGATCCCTGTTGGAATAGACCCATGATCTGACATTTTGGATGTTTTATCCTTATATTGTGTCATTCTTGACAGTTCCCCCATATAGGAGTTACAAGCCATAATATAGCCAAGCTCTGCATGCTCATGAACATCACTTTGCTTAAAAAGTACAACCTTATTTGGATCAAGTCCGCAGGCTAAATAGACAGAAATTAAATCCTTTGTATTTTTTCTTAATTCCTTAGCCTCTATTGGAAGCGTTAGGGCATGTAAATCTGCAATAAAAATAAACATTTCATATTCATCCTGATAAGCTATGAACTGCTTAATCGCTCCAATATAATTTCCTAGTGTTAATTGTCCTGTGGGCTTAATTCCACTCAGCATTCTTTTCATATAAATCATCCTTTCTAAAAAAATAAAATGCGTCCATGATGAAGTATCATAAGGACGCAAAAAATTGCGCGGTGCCACCTTAATTCTAATGATAAAACATTAGCTCTTTTCTTGAATTTTAAAACCAGTTCCTACAAAAAAGTATTTTGATGCTTTCACCATCCATCATTCGCTTTGAAAGGGACTTTTTTAAGTACTATCTAGATTATAATCCTAGAAATAAGAATTTGCAATGTTAAAGTATTATTTTTTCAAAAAAATTTATTTACTAACTCAGTGATTTCCTTATCTTTTTCCTATAAATTATTTATCTTATTTATAGGTTTATGTGAGCTTCTAAAGTCTTTTAGAATTTAATGATGTATACTAAATTATATTATTTGATTGAAAAGATCTTTTCATCAAGTAAATGTTGTTTCATTTCTATAATGCCGAAAAGGGAAGGCTAGCCTTCCCTTTTCTTTTATAAGCGTTTATCGTCTCGCATATTTATTATAGAATAATTCCAGTTTTTTTTCAAGTACTAAAAAAAATATTTTAGTAAAGAGTCTTGTTTTTATAATCTTTATTTGAAATGAATTGTCATTTGGTATATAATACGTCTAGGTGATTAAAATGAAAAATATTAAACTAGCAATGCCGTCCTTAAAGGATGCCAGAATGCGAAAAAATAAAGTAATACCTACAATAAGATATCAAGTAGAAGAGCAATATAAAGAAATTGGTAAAAATAAAACCTATGCCATTTTTACCTATGGCTGTCAGGGAAATGAAGCAGATAGTGAAATTATGGCAGGGATATTAGAAGAAATAGGATACACAAAATCAAACGATCCTATGAATTCTGATTTAGTAATACTAAATACTTGTGCAATACGTGAAAATGCAGAGCAACGAATATGGGGTGTTTTAGGTCAACTAAAGGGGAAGAAAAGAGAAAATCCAGATATGCTTATTGGAATTTCTGGCTGTATGCCACAAGAGGAAAATGCAACAAATAAAATCCTTGAATCCTATAATTTTATTGATTTGGTTATTGGAACGCATAACAAAAATCATTTGCCTGAGCTATTAAAACAAGCCTATATGAGCCAATCTAAGGTGGTTGAGGTAATCTCTAGTGAAGGAGAGATTTTAGAGGATACTCCCAAGGTTAGAGAGTCTAAGCACAAGGCATGGGTAAATATTATGTATGGCTGTGATGAATTCTGTACCTATTGTATTGTGCCTTATACAAGAGGTAGAGAGCGAAGCAGAGCGAAAGAGGATATTATTAAAGAGGTTAAGGAGCTTGTAGCTTTAGGCTATAAGGAGGTTACGCTATTAGGACAAAATGTGAATGCGTATGGCAAGGATTTAAAGGACAATTACACCTTTGGAGATTTGCTTTATGATTTAGACAAAACGGGAATAAAAAGAATTCGCTATACAACCTCACATCCTAAGGATTTAGATGAAAAGACGATGCAGGCAATGCATGATTGTAAAAGTGTTATGCCTCAGCTTCATTTGCCAGTTCAATCTGGTGATGATGAGATTTTAAAGCGGATGAATCGAAAATATACATATGATGAATATATGTCAAAGGTGAATCGTTTAAGAGAGTTGGTTCCTGATATAGCCTTAACCACAGATATTATAGTGGGCTTTCCAAATGAAACAAAGGAACAATTTGAAAACACCATAAAACTTGTACAAAATGCAAGGTTTGAGGGAGCTTTTACCTTCATATATTCAAAGCGCGAGGGAACTCCGGCAGCCAATATGCCAGATGAAATCACAGATTCAGAAAAGCATCAGCGATTAGAGGAGCTTAATGCGTATATCAATGCTGGATATTTAAAAGGACATCAGCGCTTTTTAAATCAAGTGGTTGAGGTTCTGGTAGACGGACCTTCTAAGAATGGGGAAGGAATGATGTGTGGCTATACACCTCATTTGAAGCTTACACATTTTAAATGTGAGGACTTATCTTTTGTGGGTAGGATAGTGAGGGTAAGGATTACTGAAGCAAAAACATGGTTTATGATTGGTGAGCTTTGTGAATAAGCTAATTGAGGCATTCTTAGAGCTACCTGAGGTAAAACGAATTCATGAGTTAGAGCAGGGTCTCCTAAAAAACGAAACGATTCAGCTTTTGAACTCAGAACTCAAGCAACTACAAAAGCAGATGGTTCATGCAAAGGAATTCCATCAGGAGAAGCAATATAAACAATATAAGGAAAAATATGATGAGGTCTATGCAAAATTACTTGATTATCCATTTGTAGAAGAATATTTGGAATTATTAGAACAGGTTCATAGGGATTTATTAGCTATTACACAGCAGATTGAGGAAATGATAAATCAGCAATTAAAATAAAAGGACATGTTTATAAAGAAAAAGGAGGGAATTATATGTCTAAGAGTTTTAAAAAATTGTTATTATGTATCTTATGTGCTTTCAGCTTATCATTTGTTACAGTTACATTAGTTTCTTGTACAAATAATGATAAGACTGCAGTTACACCAGAGGAGCTTTTTCCAAAGCTATCTTTAAATGATGTAGAAATTGATTATGATGGAGAAGCACACAGGATTGAAATTGAGGGGGAGCTTCCTGAGGAGGCAAAGGTAGAATATACTGGAAATGATAAGACAGCTCCAGGAGAATACCATATCGTAGCAAGGGTTACCTATAAAGGAAAATCTAAAAATTATTATGCAACTTTAATGATTAATAAGCTTACCTCAACTCTGAGCGCTTTAGAAACACAAGTAAAATATGTATCAGATGAAAGTACGATGCCTGCATACGAAATTACTCATTCTGATCAGCCAGTTCAAATGAAGGTAAAGAGAAATGGTATTTTAGTAGAATCAAATGTGATTAGTAGAGCTGGAGTATATGAGATTGAGCTTTATGCAGAAGCAACCTCTATTTATAAGGAGAGCAATCATGTGATGGTTCAGCTTACTGTAAAAGAAAGCCAGTTTGAAGGAGTATCCTTTAAGGATCAGGTATTTTTAGCTGATCAAGAAGAGCATACAATGGTTATAGAGGGAACCTTGCCAGCTGGGTATAGTGTGGAATATGAAAATAATACAGCATCTAGTGTGGGAACCTATTTTGCAGTTGCAAAGATCAAAGATACTGCTGGTGAAATTGTTGAAACACATCGTGCAGTAATGAAGATAGAAAACAAGGATGATGAGGCTTTTGAAACATACTTAAATGAATTTTTTGTTATGTATTTAGAAGGAGATCAGCTCTCTGTAAATATCATTTGTGAAAATCCTGCTGATTTTGGATTAGAAAGATATGATGCTGTATGGTACACCTATAAAAGAGATACCAATAGTAGCTCAACAGATGCTGTTAAAGAGTTTGATACTCTGTTAGATGAATTACATCAATATGATATAGCTTCGCTTAGTGAAAGACAGGCACTTGCTTATCGTCAGCTAGATTCCTTCCTATCTTATCAAAAAAATTATAATAGTTTTAAAGATATTGATTTTATGGAAAATCATTATATTGACCAGTTTGGTGGATATGTTGCTGATTTTGGTACCTATATGGAGGCTTATACCTTAAGAGAGAAGGCGGATGTTGAAGATATTGTTAATTATATTCTTTCAACAGAAACAGCTTTTTCCTCTTATATTGATTATTTGGAGGATAAGACTCAGGCAGGATATCCTTTATCTAATTATACACTTCAGGCTATGATAAATTATCTAAATGATATCCTACTTTCTTTAGATGGTGGGAAAACCTATTATTTAAATGATATTTTAGCTCGTAAGGTGGATGCTACGGATTTCTTAACAATAGATGAAAAGACTGAGTTTAAATCTAGAATTAAAACAGCATTGGATAATGAATTTGTTCGTGGTATCCGTTTCTTAACTGAACAGCTTCCAACATTTATCAAGGATGCTGCTTCTGAAGAAGGATATTGGGCAATTTATGAGCAGGGCAAGGAGCTATTTGAATTAGAGTTAAAGAATCTTTTAGGTATAAGCGACTTAGATATGGAAGAGTATATTAGAGAATTAGATTATAATTATGAATATACCTCTTCTAAAGCATTAGAAGCCTTTTCAACAATTCAAAGCAAATATAAAATTGACAGCTATGCTAAGCTAAATCAATTATTTGAGGAGTGTACGATTTTTGATGGAACTCCAGAAGAGATGCTAGAATACTTAAATGAGTTTGCTAAAACAATAGTTCCAGAACTAAAGAATAAGCCAATGATTACTGTAAAAAATATGGATGAGGCATCAGCCAAGGTTTCTAATGCTGTGGCTTACTATATGAAATCAGCCTTGGATAATGAAACGCAGGAGTTCATTACCTTAAATCCATTAAAGCTAGGAGATAAGAATGATGTTTTAGGAACATTATCTCACGAGGGATATCCAGGACATTTATATGCTTATTGCTATTCAAAGGAATTAGATTTACATAATTTATCCAAGATTATGACTTCAACAGCACATGGAGAGGGCTGGGCAACATATGTTGAACTAAAGCTATATGAAACAGCTAAAAATAATAGCAACTCTCAAAAATTTAAAGATGTTATGGATTATTGCTATTACAATCAGTTAAGCTCCTTCCTATTGGAAACTAGAATTGATGTAGGAATCCATTATGAGGGCTGGAGCATAGCAGATATTAGGGACTTTTTAGGAAGTAATTATACCCTTGAGGATGCAAGAGATATTTACAGATTACTTATTGAAACTCCTGTCACCTATGCTGCCTATGGCTATGGAAAGTATTTCTTCTATAATCTTCATGTTCAAGGAAAGAAGGCTCTAGGAAAATATTATGATGAGGTTGAATTTAATCAAATGCTTTTATCTAAAGGCTGGACCTCTTTAGGAGAACTTCAGGATACCTACGATCAATACATTTTAGAAAAAAAACATATCTATGGAATTCAATAATTTTTAAAGAAAGTTGCCTAAAAGCAGAAGATGCTTTTTAGGCTTCTTTTTTTAAAAAGTCTAAATCGAAAAGAATTTGAAAAGACTAGATAATTATGAATTCTATTCGGAAAAAACCATTTTCAATTCAATTTTATTCTAATCTTTTCAAAAAACACCTAAAAAATATCTTTAGAAAACGCTTTTATTGGTGAAAAAATAGAAAAATAGTTGATAAGTACTAGTCCAGATAGTATAATAGTAATAAATTTTAATAAAGGAGAGAGATTCACATGAAATTTAAAAAACTAGGATTATTATGTCTTGCTGGTGTAACAGCAGTAAGTCTAGCTTCCTGTGGTGAAAAGGGTTATGTAAATAAAATGGATTATACCTATAATACATATACACTTTTAACACCATCAAATTGGAATGAACTAACATACCAAGATAACAATGATACAGACATTCTTAACTTTATTGTTAGCCCATTTTTCAATTTTGACTATAAATATGATTCAGCTGGAAATATTTTAGATGGTCAGTTTACAGTTAATTATGCTGCTGCAACAAAATTAGAAGACGTTACTACAACGTATGCTGGTAATGAAAATTACAGCGTTCCTGCTGATGAGAAAACAGGTTATGCATGGAAATTTACGTTGCGTGATGACTTAAAGTGGGATGATGGTACAGCAATTGTAGCTGGAGATTTCGTTTACACAATGAAACAACAGTTAGACCCATTATTCCAAAACTATCGTGCAGATAGCTATTATAAGGGTGCAACTGTAATTCATAATGCAAAGGAATATTTGTTCCAAGGGCAATCTGATGTATTCCCTGCTGATACAGCTTATTCAACATATTCAACGGATTTAGATTCTAAATTAACATTTAAGTTAGGACCTAACTCTAAGGAACAACCAAATGCGGTTGCAAGCTTTAGAGATTCTATTGGTGCTCCAGCAACTATGACTGCTCCAGCAATAGCTGCATGGATTGTTTCCAATGGAACAGACGCTGCATTTAATGTAGAAGTAGCTGCAAAAATGGAAGGAAAGACATTAGCTGAAATCAAGGCTGATGCAGAATTAAAGGCTGGATGGGATGCCCTAATTGGTTGGTGGCAAACTGATCCAGATGAGGAATTAGATTTCTTTGTTGCTAATTATACTTTCCCTGAAGTATCTTTTGATAAGGTAGGTATCTTTGCAACTTCTGATACTGAATTAGTATTAGTATTAGATAATCCTCTAGAATTACTTGAGGAAGATGGTTCTTTATCTTATTTAGCTGCTTATAATATGTCTGGTTTACCTCTAGTTAAGGAAGATTTATATGAAGCAAATAAGCATGAACCTGCTGTTGGTGCAACTGTATGGACGACTACTTATAATCAATCCGTAGATTCAACAGCTAGCTGGGGACCATATAAATTAGTATATTTCCAGGCTGGTAAGCAATATGTTCTTGAAAAGAATGAAAATTGGTGGGGCTATGATGTTTATAAGGGCCAATACCAAACTGAAAACATTATTTGCGAGCAAGTTGAAGACTGGAATACAGCATGGTTAAAGTTCCAGGCTGGTGAAGTTGATTCTTGTTCAATCGATGTATCTATTTCTTCAGATTATAGAAATAGTGAGCAAGCAATCTTCACACCTAGTGACTTTGTATCTTCTATGCAGTTACAATCTAGTCAAGAAGCATTAAAAGCACGTGAAAGTGCTGGTATTAACAAGCAATTACTTGCAAATGTTAAATTTAGAAAAGCATTATCCTTAGCTTTAGATAGATCAAGATATGCTGCTGAGGTTACCACAAGCTCACAGGCTGGTTTCGGATTATATAACTCAATGCACTATTATGATGTAGCACATGGTGGAAGATATCGTGATACAGATGTTGCAAAGAAGGTTCTTTGTGATACATATGGTGTAAATGTTGATGATTTTGACACTTTAGATGAGGCTTATGCATCCATTACTGGATTTAATCTTACTTTAGCTAGACAACTAGTTGATGAAGCAGTAGATGAGGCTATTGCAGATGGTTCATACAATGGTACAGATACTGTTCAAATTAATTTTGGTACAGGTGCTATCAGTGAGGCTGTTACTCGTCAGTTTAACTTTATTAAGAATTCTTGGTTAACTCTTGTTCAAGGAACAAAGCTTGCTGGAAAATTAGAATTACCAGATGTAGAAGACCATGGTGAAGAGTGGGCAGAAGATTTCCGTGGCGGTGGCTATGATGTTTGTATGGGTGGCTGGACAGGAGCTGCTTGGGATCCAGGCTATTTCCTAGCTGCTTATCTAGATAAGGCAAATATGTATTCTGCTGCTTGGGATACTGAAACTCAGACAATGACATTTACAATGCCTAGAGGCGGAGCAAATGGTGAAGATATTGAATTAACTATGAGCTTAATGAGATGGTATAGATGCTTAAATGGCCAAGATGCTACATATAACTGGGCTAGCGGACGTATTGATGATGAAGCAAGATGCGCATTAATTGCAGCTCTTGAGGGTGAAGTATTAAAAATGTATTATACAGTTCCAATTGTAAATTCATTTACTTCTACTCTAGTATCTTATAAGTGGGAATATAAATCTCGTTCTTATAACACATTTATGGGTTATGGTGGTGTTCGTTATATCACTTATAACTATACAAATGCTGAATGGAATCAATTTGTCAAATCACAAGGCGGAAGAATTGACTATTCTGCTTAAAAATTATCATTGATAAAAATTTAAAAAATAGGAGTGTGTGGAATAAGTGCGTATTCTTATTCCACATTTTCCTCATTTATAAAGATTTATATTAAATTAGAATATCATAAGGGGTGATTAAATCATGTATATGCTAAAATACATATTAAAGAGAATAGGTCTTATGATTATGACATTTTTGATCATTATTATTATCTGTTTTGTTTTAATCAAGTTATTACCGATTGTAATCAATGTTCCAATTGGAAAGGATTATAATCTTATATTAGCCCAGCTTCAGGGGCGTGGATATTTTGATCCAATTCCTGTACAGTTTTTTAACTATATAAAAAGAATTTTCCTATTTGGAGATTTTGGATATAGCTATAATTTGCCTTCCTTTAGAAATCAACCTGTTTGGGATGTTTTTGTAACAAGACTTCCACCAACAGTTTTAATAAATGTTTACTCTTCATTAGTAGCAGTACCTATTGGTATTGTTTTAGGAATTGCTGCTGCATTAAAGAAGAATAAATGGCAGGACCATGTGATTTCAACAGGGGTTATGATTTTTATTTCTGTTCCATCCTTTGTTTATGCCTTCTTGGTACAGTACTTATTTTGTTCTGTTTTACGATGGTTCCCAATAACAATGGATGCAGGTTTTGATTATTTTAATTCTCATATGTTCTTATCTATGATGCCAGCTGTAATTTCCTTGTCCTTTGGATCAATTGCTGGCTATGCACGTGGTACAAGAGCAGAATTAACAGAAGTATTAACCAGTGAATACATGCTTCTTGCAAGAACAAAAGGCTTAACTAGACGTCAGGCAACAGTACGCCATGCATTAAGAAATGCGATGGTTCCAATTTTTCCATCCATTGTTGGAGAATTTGTTGCTGTATTAAGTGGCTCATTAATTATTGAAAAGATATTTAGTATACCAGGCGTAGGTGGATTGTATTTAAATGCAATAAACTATAAGGACTATGATATGTTTATGTTGTTATCTGCATTTTATATTTTAATAGGACTTGCCGCTGGTATTGTTATTGACTTAAGCTATGGATTTATTGATCCTAGAATCAGAATGGGGGCGAAATAATATGAATTTAGAAGATCTAAATTTGACAGACGATAAATTTAAATTAGTTGACCGTTCTGAAACCATTCATGATATGGAGCTGGCTACAAAGCCAATAGGATATTTTAAGGATGCTTTCAATCGCTTTAAGAAAAACAAGGCATCTTTAGTTGCAGCAGTTATCATTGGAATTTTGGTATTATATGCTATATTTGCACCTATATTCTCTCCTTATTCCGTTTCTTATGCAGATTCAAATTATAGCTATGCTTTACCTAGAAATTCATTATTTGTGAAGTTTGGCTGGAATTTTTGGGATGGATGTACGGATGCTAAAGTGACGAAAGAAGACTTTTACTATGAATTATCCAAGGGGGTAGAAACTGGACATAATTCAATTAAAAATAATAAGTATACAATAGTGGAGGAACTAAATCCTCGTAAGCAGGTAGTTACTTATTATAAATATCGTCTTGATACTTACCAGCAGGTTGGTGTTATATTTTTAAATGTTAGTGCAGAAGAATATGCTAATATTCAAAAATATCAAGATGAAACTGGAATCCAGGTCATTTACCCTGTTACAGATCCAAATCAAAGACCAGTTTCAGTTCAGGATAATTCAAATGGTGGTTATTGGTTTAAGACAACTGATATTCCAGAGGGTTCAACTTCTTCTGATGGAAAAACACATATTGTTTTAGATGAAAATGGAGATTTCATCAATATTTATTTACCTTATTCTGATAAGGACAATTATACAAGTAAAATGAGAATAGAAGGGGAAAATGAATACCTTTATTCTTATGGAATTCCAAATGCTACTGGTTATGAGATTCGTATAAATTATTATGAATATTATGTTTATAATCATACTTATGTATTAAAGGATGGAATAAAGACACCAAGCTACTTGTTTGGTGCAACCCACTCTGGACAGGACATTTGGACTTGTTTGGCAAGTGGTGCGAGATTTAGTTTCATTTTGGCAATTTTAGTTGCGGTAGTAAATCTAGTTGTTGGTGCTATCTATGGTGCTATTGAAGGTTATTATGGGGGTAAAATTGACCTATTTATGGAAAGATTTGTAGATATTTTATCTGCTGTTCCATTTATGATTGTAATTACTCTACTTAAGTATCATATGGAAGGATCAAGCCCAGTATTGATTTTGTTTATCGCTTTCTTCCTAACTGGTTGGATTGGTATGGCTAGTAGGACACGTATGCAATTCTATCGTTTTAAGAATCAAGAATATGTTTTGGCAGCCCGTACATTGGGAGCTTCTGATAAGAGAATCATGTTTAAGCATATCTTCCCTAATGCTCTTGGAACATTGATTACAGGTTGTGTTCTTGTAATTCCAAGTATGATTTTCTCAGAAACAAGCTTAAGCTATTTAGGAATTATTAATTTAAATAATGGTCGTATGACAAGTGTTGGTACACTTTTAGCTAATGCTCAGCCATATCTGGCTACCTATCCACACATGGTTTTATTCCCAGCTTTATTCATAAGTATGCTTATGTTAAGCTTTAATTTATTTGGTAATGGGTTGAGAGATGCCTTCAATCCTTCCCTTAGAGGTTCGGAGGACTGATATTATGGAAAAGAAATTAGAAGTTAAAAATTTAAAAATATCATTCCGTACTCAAAGTGGTAAGGTACAGGCCGTTCGTGATATTTCCTTTGATTTAAATAAAGGTGAAACTTTAGCAATCGTAGGAGAATCTGGTTCTGGAAAGTCTGTTACGAGTAAAGCAATTATTGGAATTTTAGCTGGTAACTCTATTGTAGAGGGTGGAGAAATCTTATATGATGGACAGGATTTATTAAAAATTTCAGAAGACGATTTCCATAAGCTTCGTGGGGATAAAATCGCAATGATTTTCCAAGATCCAATGTCCAGTTTAAATCCTATTATGCGTGTTGGTAAACAGCTTACTGAGGCTATGCTTTTAAAAAGCAAAAGTAGTCAAAGAAATGCTCGTTCAAATTTCAATTCCAAATTGAATTATTTGAATCAATATATGGATAAGGTTTACCCAGAGGATTTAGTCTTAAACAAAGAAATGTGTAAAACCTTTAATAGCTTTTGTATTCAAAGTACAAAGCTTGAGAATGCATATAATGTCGCTGATGAAGCTTCCATTGGTATTCAGTTAGAAATTGATAATGCGATTTTTATGATTGAAAAATTGCAGAAATTTGATTATGTTAAGGCAGTTAAGAAAATCCAAAAGGGTTTACCTAAGGCATTACATACATATGTTCTAACCTCTGATGAGATAAATCAGCTTCAGGGTGAATTACAAGCATTTTTGGCATTGCCAAAGGAAGAGTTGTCTTCTGAGAAGGCTTTAGAGTTATTTAAAAAGATTAAGCCAACAGTTGATGCAAGTATATTAAAGCAGAAGCCAAATATGTTCCGTTTGGGATATTATATGTATAAGAATCCAGAGGCGGATATTACGGGTATGGATATTTCTAGCTTAGATGAAATGACTCGTAAGTATTTAGATGATAACTATATGTTAGACTTCTTAGCTCGTTCCTCAAAGGCAATAGAATATTGTTATCAGGAATCTATTACAAACAAACGAGCTACATTGGAAAATGCAAAAGAGGTCTTAAAATACTTTTCTAATGAAACAATGGATAAGAAAACCTCCTTTGAAAAAGCAAAAGCTCTTGCAAAGCTTGTTCAAGCATCTATTGACAGATTAGCTATCATTAAGAAAAGTACAGAATACTCATTTAAGTTGGCTATTATTTCTGAATTAAATAAGTATTTTTCTGGCCAAAAGCGAAATCCTAAGGAAGAGGCAAAATATGCTCGCCGTAAGAAAAGATATGATGCCTTAATTGAAAAAGGAAAAACACCCACATGGAAGCTTGTTCCAGCAGCGGTTATTGATTTAGATAAGGTAAAAGAGACGATTATTGCTTTAGTAGCACGTCTAGTAGAAAGCCTAGAACAGGATATAAAGGTATTTGATGATCAAAAGCAAGAGCTTCCTAAGGATAAGGCAGTTGATCTTGTGGATTATTTAAAGGATCAAGCCTCTCGTGTTGTATATAAGGTTACTCGTAGGATTGCCAAGGCTAAGGCGTTAAAGCTTTTAGAAGAGGTAGGTATTCCTGAACCTCAAATTCGATATCGTCAATATCCATTTGAGTTTTCAGGTGGAATGCGTCAAAGAATTGTTATTGCAATTGCGTTATCCGCAAATCCAGATATTCTAATTTGTGATGAGCCTACAACTGCACTTGATGTTACCATTCAGTCTCAAATTTTGGAATTAATTAATAAGATTAAGGAAGAACGTAATTTATCTGTTATTTTTATTACCCATGACTTGGGTGTTGTGGCAAATATGGCAGATCGTATTGCAGTTATGTATGCAGGGAAAATTATTGAGTATGGTACCTGTGATGATATCTTCTATGACCCTAAGCATCCTTACACATGGGCATTGTTATCTAGTATGCCAGATTTGGATACAAAGGAAAAGCTAGAAGCAATTCCAGGAACTCCACCTAATATGATTTTTCCGCCAAAGGGAGATGCTTTTGCGGAGCGTAATAAATATGCATTAGAGATTGATTACGAAATGGAACCACCTTTATTTAAGGTTACAGATTCCCATTATGCAGCAACATGGTTGCTTCATCCAAAGGCTCCTAAGGTTGTTCCACCTAAAATAATTACACAGCGAATCGAAAGAATGAAAAAGGCGGATGAGAAACATGGAAAATAATGAAAAAGAAGTATTATTAAAAGTTGAACATCTAAAGCAATATTTCAAACTGGGGAAACGTGAGCTTAAAGCAGTAGATGATGTAAATTTTGAAATTTATAAGGGTGAAGTTTTTGGATTAGTTGGTGAGTCTGGCTGTGGAAAAACTACAACAGGACGTTCCATTATTCGCCTTTATGATATTACAGGTGGTTCTGTATATTTTGAAGGTAAAAGAATTTGTGCAGGTATAAGAGATTATACAGATGCAATCAAGGCAGCTAAAAAGAAATATAAATCTTTAGCAAAGCAATACAATCAGGAATATAAGGAGGCAGTAGAGGCTGGCAAAGACCAGACTGCTGAAAAGGAAATTCTTGATAAGAAGTTAGAGAAGGCTCAAGAAGAGCTTATTGCAGTTGTTAAAGAAAATACAGAGAAGATTCGCTCTGCTAAAGATGATCATAAAAACTGTAATAAGAAGTTTGCTCAAGGCAAAATGAATGAAGTTGAGGAGAAGTATCAGCCTTTATTAGATAAGGTAAAGGATGATCCAGAAAAACTTCAGGCTTTACAGAAGGAATATAAGGCTGAATTACGTCTTGCCAAAAAAGACAAGATTATGAATAAAATTCAAATGATCTTCCAGGATCCTATTGCATCCTTAGATCCTCGTATGACAATTCATGATATTATTGCTGAGGGATTAATCATTCGCGGAATGAAGGATAAAAAGCAGATTGAAGAGCAGGTATTTAAAATGCTTGAGCTTGTTGGATTGGTTTCAGAGCATGCTTCTAGATATCCACATGAGTTTTCAGGTGGTCAGCGTCAGCGTATTGGTATTGCTAGATCTATTATATTGAATCCAGAACTAATTATTGCTGATGAGCCTATTTCAGCTCTAGATGTATCCATTCAGGCTCAGGTCATTAACCTACTAAATGAGCTTCGTGAGAAGATGGGCTTAACTATATTGTTTATTGCCCATGACTTGTCTGTTGTAAAGTACTTTTCTGATCGTATTGCAGTTATGTATTATGGAAAGATTGTTGAGATGGCAAATTCTAATGAATTGTTTGCTCATCCATTGCATCCATATACAAAATCCTTACTATCAGCAATTCCTTTACCTGATCCTCATTATGAAAAGCAAAGAAAGAGAATTCAGTATAATCCTATTGCTGCTCATGATTACTCCAAGCAAGGACCATCTATGCATGAGATTGTACCAGGTCATTTAATTTATTGTAATGATCAAGAATTAGAGCAATATAAATTAGAAATCAAAAAGAAAGCTAAAAAATGAAAAAAACAATTATTAAATACTCTTTAGCAACAGCTTTTGGAATTTTCTTTACATTAACCATTATTTGTAGTAAGCAGATATGGACTTGTAGGACAAAGGAAGTATTTAAAGTTCTTACTGATTCCTTTTTCGCTTCTGGTGTGATATTATTTTGCTTTGGACTATTAATTCTTTCCTACAATGAAGGAACATTTGATATGGTTATGTTTGGAGTTAAGAGATTTTTTGGTCTTTTCCGAAAGGATTTAAGTAAACTTAAAGACGAAACCTTTTATGATTATCGTTGCGCAAAGCATGAGTATAAAAAAGGGTTTGGGTATCTTTTAATTGTTGGATTGGTCTTTATTGCATTTTCTCTATTGTTTTTGATTTTTTATTATCAATATAATTAAAATTATAAATTAGAGAGTTGATAACTCTCTAATTTTCATATACTGTGAGGTGATATACTATGGTTGAATTAAAAAATGTTAGCAAATACTATAATAACTCAGGCAATATAACCTTGGCTTTGCAAAATATTAATTTGCGTTTTGATAAAAATGAGATTGTTGCGATAACTGGTGAATCAGGAAGCGGAAAATCTACGTTGCTCAACATCATTTGTGGTATTGATAGCTATGATGATGGAGAAATCTATTTTAATGGAAATGAAACCTCTTATTTTGATCAAAAGGATTTAGATAATTTTAGAAGAAATAATGTTGCTTTTATTTATCAAAATTATAATATTATTGATTCTTACACAACATTAGAAAATGTGATGATTCCATTGATAGTTAAAGGAATGTCTCATAAAGAAGCGAAAGATCGTGCCTTGGAATTACTTACAAAGGTTGGATTAAGACATCGGATAAAAACAAAAGGAATTAAGCTTTCAGGAGGCGAAAAGCAAAGATGTGTTATTGCCAGAGCGCTTGCTAGTGATTGCAAGATACTTGCCTGTGATGAGCCTACGGGGAATTTGGATTCTGTTTCAGGAAAACAAATTATTGATTTGATAAAAGAAATCTCTAAGGATAAGCTCGTTTTAATTGTTACTCACAATTATGCACAGGTAGAACAAATAGCTACAAGATGTGTGAAAATTAGTGATGGTGTAGTAGTTGAGGATCGTGTAATTCAGTCTGTTTCTTCAGAAGAGGAAAAGGATATGAATATGGAAGAAACGCCTATAACGAAAAAGCAATTATTAAAAATAGGATTTTATAATTTAAAGAATACTCCAAAGAAAACCTTTTTTACAACCTTAGTTTTTTCTTTTTATGCAATGGCAATCTTATTTTTGTTACTCACTAGTATTGCTTGGGGAGAACGAAATCAATATACGCCAAATGCGAACTTTCGTAATACCTATTATAATCGCTTGGTTGCTTTTAATGAGGATCATTCTCCTATCCGTAAGGAACAATATGAAAATATAGCGGGGGAGGTTTTTCTTAACTCTTTCTTTGAGGACTATCCTTTGAATGTTTCTTTTAGTCAATATAATGGTTTTAGTCTGAGAGATGATGTTTACTCTGGTGTATTTACTTCTTATGCTTCTAATAGCATTAAGCATTTAAATGGTTTCTTGCCTACAAAGGACGAGGATATATATGTTGTTTTACCAGAGGACATGGCAGAAGAATTTGGAGAAGAATTATTTGATGAAATAGGAAAGTATGCCTATATTCATAATGCCCGATGCAACTTTAATTATGAATTGAAATTATGTGGCTATGGAAGCTCTAGTGAGGTATCCTATTTAACATTTTATACCTATAAAGATTATGGACCTAAGATTTTTTCTGCATTTTTAGTTCAGCTTAATCCTTATGTTTGCATTGACGGAGAAAATGTCAGCGTAAGCAATGGTTTTTCTTATTCCTTAGAAAAACCACTACTAACAATTACTGCACCAGAGGAGCCTACAATAGAAAGTATGCATATCTTGTTTAAGGATATCTATAATTATTCTATTGAAGATTATGACATCGTCTATGCCCAAACTCCTATAATTAGTTATTATTTGACCATCCCTTATCAATACCAGATTGATACAGTTTATGAAATGAGCATTTATACAGACAATGTGGATCAGGTAAAAAAAGAGTTAAGCAATAGAGGATTATATGTAATTCAGCCTGGCAAAAATGGAGCTGTTGAAGGGTCAAAAGAGGAATTGTTTTTGTGGCTGTTCCGTGTGATTAGTATTTTAACTATTACCATATTATTCTTTATTTCTTATGTAATTATCTCTAGAATTTATATAAGTAAAAATAAGGAATACACAATATTAAGATCAAATGGAATTTTAAAAAAGCCTATGGCAAGAGTTGTTAGCTTTGAAATCTTTTCCCAAATTATATTAGCTAGTCTACTAGCCTTTGGAGTAATTGGACTTCTTTACTTTGTTCCAAATGAAAATCTTCAAATCATAACCTTTGTCAATTTTCCAGTTTTCCTTTTCTATATTTTAGTTATTGCAGTTATTGCTCTATTACTAGTTCATCGCTTGAATCGCAGATTATTCAAGCTTAGTGTGGCATTGTCCTTGAAAGGTGAGGTGATGCGAAATGATTAAATTAACTCATTTGAATAAATACTTCTATAAAGGAAAAGAAAATGAAGTTCATGTAATCAATGATACATCAATAGAACTTCCTAGTGAGGGTCTAATTACATTTTTGGGAGCTTCCGGTAGTGGGAAAACAACATTGCTTAATGTCATTGGTGGATTAGATAAAGCTTCAGGAGAGTTCTTATATGATGATGTTGAACTCAAAAACTATAAAATGCATAAAATTGATTTATATCGAAGATCGCACATTGGCTATGTCTTCCAGAATTATAATTTGATTTTAGATAAAACAGTCATTGAAAATTTAAAATTAAATTTAGAGCTTGTAGGAGTTACAGATGAAGAGGAACAAGATAAACGTATTGAATATGCCTTAAAGGCAGTTCATTTATATAAGTATCGTAAGAAAAAGGCTTTTGCGTTATCTGGTGGTCAGCAACAAAGAGTTAGTATCGCTAGAGCTCTTGTAAAGCGGTCTAAAATTTTCATTGCAGATGAGCCTACTGGAAATCTGGATATGAAAAATACGATTGAAATAATGAACATCCTTAGAAATATATCTAAGGAAAGCTTAGTCATTTTGGTTACCCACAATAGAGATTTAGCTCTTTCCTATTCTGATAAAATTTATGAGGTTTGTGATGGTAAAATTGTTCAAGAGCTTCAAGGATCTACCCAAGGAATCATTAAGTATAACCTAGATAATAAGATATATTTGAAGGATTTAGAAAAGAAAGAATCCGCCTTAGAACAAGGAAAAATTACAATCTATCAAGATGAAAGTATGCCTCTTTCATTAAATATTATCATTAAAAATGGAATGGTCTACATTGATAGTCCACAGCATATTCAGCTGATTCAGGATACATCCATTGACCTTGTAGATGAGCATTACACTCCAGTTGAGGTAAATAGATTAAATGAAGACCCTGCCTTTGATGCTAGTTGGTTTTCAGATAAAAAGGATACAAAAAATTTCTTTAGAAGATGCCTAAAGCAGTTTGTTGAAATTAAATCTAATTTAAAACAATCCAAAAGATTAGTTAAATTTCTTTATGTAGCACTATTCTTTATTGGCTGTATTCTAGGATTTTCTGTCATTTCCTTTTCAAATGCAACCTCAATTGATACAACAGGAATGCTGTTTAATAAAAATTATCATATGCTATTAAATGAGGAGTATTACACAAAGGAAGGAAAAGTCTTAAAGGATTTATATGAATATGAATATGCTTCAGATTTACAAAAAGCCATACAGGTTACCTATCGCTTTAGCTATAATCTTTCTTTTCATCAATCTGCAAATCATAAATTTATTTTTAAATTTTTAGGCTATGATGAGCAACTTGTAGAATTAGCCTATGGTCATGCTCCAATAGAGAAGGATGAAATTACAATTCCTGAAAAAGAGGCATGGGAAATTATTAATCAAAGTGATAGATTATTAAATTTAGAGCGATTAATTGGAATGAAAGTAACCATCAATTCCTCTGGAAGTGGAGGAACTTTTAAGATATGTGGTGTAACAAGAGGGGATCAAGGATATGTTTATGCTGATAAGGATTCTTTTTTAAGATATCAATTTTCAAATAATGACCTTTCACGTCTTACTGATTTGAGATATGCTCCTTATGAGGTAGATAAAACAGGACAGAAGGCCTATTCTGTAAGTATGGGGCGTGATGTAAACGTAGACTCATCTGAAAAAGAAATTTTAATTCGGATGGATAAGTTTAATGATTTTTTAGCGTATTTTTCTTCTATATCTCCTATAAACCAATTTTATATCATTCATAATGTTTCTTATCGGATTGTAGGATGTTTTACTTATAATCAGAATTTTGAACTCAATGATAATACCTTCATCACAAATACTCCTCAGCCGAAATTTGATACAGGAAGAGGTGCCTGCTCTCTTGGAGGTGATGAATATCAGATTGTTCTTGGAAGAGATTATGAAAATGATTTGGAACTGATTGTTCCAAACACCAGTATTTATGAAATTGGAGAAAAAGTAGATGGAAGAACGGTTGTAGGAAAATATATAGGCTCTACTCTAGCATGCCAATACAGTGGAATTTCAACAACAAATTCTGTTGTCCTAGAAAATTATAGTATTTTGGTTGTTTTTAAATTACAGCATGGAGCTGAGGCTGTAAAGTATGCGAGGGAACAAGGCTGTAAAGCCATTACAACCTATGAACATCAAATTATCTTACAGGAGATAGAGGATAATAATTTGGATTTTATCTTTGAGATTTTATTCTTTATTTTACTAGGTATAGCGATTATCTTTGTATTTTTAATTATGAGAAGCAAGATGATTACAGATATTTATGAAATTGGTGTTTATCGATCTTTAGGTGGAACACGTTGGCAGGTTAGTAAAAAATATCTTTTAGAAAGTATTGTTCTTACTTGCATCACAACATTTTTAGGATATATTTTGGTGCTCGTTATTTATTCCTTATTGGCGGGAACCATTAATACCTTTATTGATGGTAAGCTATATCAAATTAATGTATTATTTGGAATTTTAGGGGGGATTACCTCATTCTTTGTAATGATTTTCTTTGGAATTTTGCCTATTTTGTTATTGATGAGAAAAACTCCTTCAGAAATCTGTTCTAAATATGACATATAAAAAAACTGTGATAACCTACTTGAAGGGTTATCACAGCTTTTTTATTTTCTATGATCAAAAGCACGCTTGCTTTTTCGGATTGACTCCTTATATTCAATACCATAATATTTTAAGAACTCCTTAAAATCCTTTTGACCTTGTCTGATATCGTCTACTTCATATTCAATTTCATAATCAACATTACCATAGTATTCACTTCGGTCGAAGAAGATGGTTCCATCCTTATAGGGACAAGAGGCTCTGTATGTTGTCAGCTCTGCCACTTTCTTAACAGGATATGGAATTTCAATCATACTAGCATCAAATCCATTTTCTAGCATATCTAGGGCTTGATTTTTAGTGATGAAAATATGAGTTTCATCTGCACCAATTTTTGAACGGGTTTTTTTTGTCAGTTTGAAATTATTTCCTTTTTGACGAATTCTTAATACAGTTTGTTCTTCAATGAGCTTAGCATCCTCTGTATCAAAATAATGATTCGTTTGAGGAAAGATATTGTTTGATAGATTAAACTCCTCCAACAGAGCCTCGTATGTTTCCTTGGAAATAAATGTTTTGAATTCTATTTCTTTATTTTTGTTCATTTCACATACCTCTTTCAAAACGATATATAAATATAATCTAATATTTATTTAAAAAAATCAAGTCTTGTGTTAAAATAATATAAAAAAGATAGGAAAGATAGTTATGAAATATTGGATTATACATAAGGAAGATGCTTTATCTTTAGAAGTTCAAAAGCATTTGCTTCAAAAAATAAAACTGAATTTAGATGAAAATGATCCAGATCTTGTCATTGTTATTGGTGGAGATGGGACCTTTATCTCTGCTGTACATCAATATCCTCATGCCATTTTTTTTGGAATTCACACAGGACATTTGGGCTTTTTTTCTAATTATACGTTAAATGATGTAGAGGAGTTAATCAAAAATGTTAACCACCAAACCTATCAAATTGAAGAAATTGATGTTTTAGAATGTAACCTAAAAACAAAAGAAGAATCTTTACAAGTCTTTGCGTTAAATGAGTTGACTATTCTCACTCCACCAAAAACCTTAATCTTAGATGTAGAAATTGATGGAAAAAGATTGGAGACCTTCCGAGGAACTGGACTATGTATTTCAACACCTTATGGGTCTACGGCCTATAATAAGTCTTTGCATGGTGCGGTTTTAGACCCAAGTCTTAAGGCCTTTCAAATTACAGAAATTGCTGGAATTAATTCAAATCAGTATCGTACATTATCCTCCCCTCTTTTATTATCCAAGGAGCGTTTGGTAATTTTGAAAACCAAACGACCTGAAGAGGTATTTGTTACAGTTGACCATTTGTCTTACTCTCTTAAGGATTTTGAAAGTGTGCAAATTCATTTAAAGGAAGGAAAAATTCGTCTTGCTCATTGTAAAGAAAATAGTTATATTGAAAGAATTAGACGGACATTTTTGATGGAATAAAAGAAAAAATTCTATCCTTTTAAGATAGAATTTCATCTATGATGTGGTATTCTAAAGCTTCTTTGGCTGACATATAATAATCACGCTCTGTGTCGTGGGCAATGCGTTCAACACTTTGATTTGTTAAATCTGCAAGTAGCTCATTCATCAGAGCTTTTGTTTTTAGGAGTCGTTTTGCCTGAATATCAATATCAGAAACAACTCCCTGCATTCCTCCATATGGCTGATGAATCATAATTTCTGCATGAGGAAGTGCACATCGTTTTCCTGTACCACTTGCTAGTAAGAACGCTGCCATAGAGGCTGCCATTCCAACTACAATGGTATTTACCTTGGATTGAATATGTCTAAAGGTATCAAAGATAGCTAGTCCAGCAGTTATTGATCCCCCTGGAGAGGAAATATAGATATCTATTGACTCATGATTTATAGAATCTAAATATAAAAGCTGAGAAATTAAAATAGAAGATAAATGGTCATCAATTTCACCAACTAATAGAATAATTCTGTCCTGAAGTAATCTAGAATAAATATCATAGCTTCGCTCACCATTTGAACCTTTTTCTAATACATAAGGTATAAATGTCATTATTATCCCCCTTTTCTTTCTCCCATATATTACCAAAAACGTTTACATTTTTTTGTTCGATAATGTCGAGAGAAAAAATATTGATAATAAAAAAATAAAGTGGTAAAATAATAGATGTAAAAATTCAATTTTAGGAGGAATTTATAATTATGGCTATTAAAGTAGCAATTAACGGATTTGGACGTATTGGACGTTTAGCATTTAGACAAATGTTTGGTGCAAAGGGTTATGAAATTGTTGCAATCAATGACTTAACTGATCCAAAGATGTTAGCAAATTTATTAAAGTATGATACTGCACAAGGTGGATACTGTGGTCATTATGGTGAAGGCTTACACACAGTAGAAGCAGGAGAAGGCTCTATTACTGTTGATGGTAAGACAATTACAATTTATGCAGAGAAGGATGCTGTAAATCTACCTTGGGGACAACTAGGTGTTGATGTAGTATTAGAATGTACAGGATTCTATACAAAGAAGGATAAGGCACAGGCTCATATTACTGCAGGTGCTAAGAAGGTTGTTATTTCAGCTCCAGCTGGAAATGATTTACCAACAGTTGTATTTGGTGTTAATGAGAATGTATTAACTAAGAATGACAACATTATTTCAGCAGCTTCTTGTACAACAAACTGTTTAGCTCCTATGGCTGATGCATTAAATAAGTATGCTGCTATTCAATCTGGTATTATGAGCACAATTCATGCTTACACAGGAGATCAAATGATTCTTGATGGACCACATAGAAAGGGCGATTTAAGAAGAGCACGTGCTGGTGCTGCAAATATCGTTCCAAACTCTACTGGTGCTGCAAAGGCTATTGGATTAGTTATTCCAGAATTAAATGGTAAGCTAATTGGATCTGCACAGCGCGTTCCAGTTGCTACTGGTTCAACTACTATTTTAACAGCAGTAGTTAAGGGGAATGATGTTACTGTTGATGGAATTAATGCTGCAATGAAGGCTGCTGCTTCTGAGTCATTTGGATATAATGAGGATCCAATCGTATCTTCTGATGTTATTGGAATGAAGTTTGGCTCTTTATTTGATGCAACTCAAACTATGGTTGCAAAGCTAGCTGACGATTTATATCAGGTTCAAGTTGTTTCTTGGTATGACAACGAAAATTCTTACACTAGCCAAATGGTTAGAACTATTAAGTATTTCGCTGAATTAAAGTAAGAAAAATATTAAAAGAACTATAAAAAAGTTTGGGCAAAATCCTTGAAATAATAAGGAAATTTGCCCTTTTTCTTTTTCTTCCTTGTCATAAAAGGTGAATTATTGACTTTCCTTAAAAAAAGGTGTAAAATTTATAATAGTAAGTTTCAGTAAAAAAATATGACATTTTAAAGATAAAAGAGTAGTTCATTATGTATTTTAGATGCCATAAAAAGTTATGAGAGTTAAGCAAGGGATAAAAGGAGAAACAAAAGTATGTTAAGTTCTAAGAAACTAATAAAAGAAATAAATTCTTTAAAAGAGGAAATGAAGCAATTGGAAAGTAAGCGTTCTCGATCTATGGCATCTATTTTAGAATCTTTGATTAGTCATACGGAACCAAATCAAACAGATGTGCAGTTTTTTAGAACTTTTTCTGCGGAAATTGAGGTAAAGCGTGAGCATCTTCAAAGATTGATTCAACAGGTTGAACAGCAAAACTAATTGATATAGGTAAGCAAGAAATGAAGGATTGCCTAGGTTTATTTTTAGAAAAGGAGTAATTTCTATGGGATGGAAAGAATTTATTGAAGAAGAAAAACAGCTTCCTTATTATGCAAAGCTGAAGGAAGCAGTAGATAAGGAATATGCAAATTATCGATGTTTTCCAGAGTATAAAAATATATATCATGCCTTTTCAAAGACAAAATTGGAAAATGTGAAGGTTGTAATTTTAGGACAAGATCCCTACCATGAGATTAATCAGGCTCATGGGCTAGCGTTTTCTGTTTTATGTCCAATCCTTCCGCCTTCCTTGCAAAATATTTATAAGGAAATGGGAAGTGATTTAGGGATTAGCGTACATCAAGATGGAAATTTGGATTATTTAGCAGAACAGGGCGTCTTATTATTAAATACAGTATTAACTGTTAGAGAAGGACAGGCTTTTTCTCATCGAAATTTAGGCTGGGAGATTCTAACGGATCACGCCATTCAAAAGCTGAATTCTTTAAATCAGCCTATTGTATTTATTCTTTGGGGGTCTGCTGCACAATCAAAGCAATGCTTTTTAAATAATCCTAATCATTTCATCATAAAGTCTGCACACCCTTCTCCACTATCTGCTTATCGAGGCTTTTTTGGTTCTCGTCCATTTTCCAAGACAAATCAATTTCTAGAAATGCATCATTTGACCCCAATTCAATGGGTAAAGGCCTAATTCAAGGTCTTTTTTTTTCATATTATGATTATGGGTGAATAGAAAGTGAATTATTATAATCCAAATTACAATGCATATGACCAATATGTTGTTAAACAAAATGATTCCTTGTATATGATTGCAAAAAAATATGGCATAAGTGTAGAGGATTTAAAAAATACAAATCATTTAGTTTCAAATATGATATATCCAAATCAAATTTTGTTTATTCCTAAAAAGACAGATTATGTAACGAAAGCAAATGATAGTGTGGATAGCTTAATTAATAAATACAAATTGAACTTAAAGGACATATCTAATTTGAAAATTGTTCCAAATCAAACCATTCCATTTCGTACAGATAAGGTTCATATTGTTCGACCAGGAGAAACAACAGAGGATATTTTAGCTAAATATCAGTTATCCCCTTTAGATTTGTTAAAATTAAATGAAGATAAATTGTTTATTATAGGAGAAAAAATAATTATTGAAAAATAGTTATTTTTTTGTTTTTGTAGAAAAAAAAGAAATATAGTGGTAGAATTAAAACATGAAGTAGGTGAGGATATGGAATATTGTCCAGAATGTGGAACAAAGCTTGAAAAAAAAGAAATAGAGAATGAGGGACTAATTCCGTATTGCTCTAAATGTAAGACGCTTCACTTCCCACATTTTAATACTGCTGTTAGTATGGTTATTACCACTAAGGATATGGATCGGGCGCTATTGATTGAGCAATATGGGAAAAAGAAATATATTTTAGTTGCTGGCTATGTCAACAAAGGTGAAGATGCAGAAACCGCTGCAAAAAGAGAAATTTTAGAAGAGGTTGGATTACAAACAATTCAGCTCATTTTTCAAAGGACAGCATATTATGAAAAATCAAACACGTTGATGATTAATTTTATTGCGGTGGTTGAAGATGAAAGGGTACAGCCAAATGACGAAGTAGATTCCTATGCTTGGTTTTCTTTAGAAGAAGCAAAGCATCAAATTGCCAAGGGAAGTCTTGCTGAAGAGTTTTATGAATTGTTTTATAATAGGGTGAAAGCAAATGAAGTATAAACTTGTAATCTTTGATTTAGATGGGACTATTTTAAATACAATTGGAGATTTATGGTCTTCCTGTAATTATGCTTTAGAAATAAAGGGATTGCCCTCTGTAACCATAGAACAGGTAAAATCCTATATTGGAAATGGAATAAAAAATTTGATGCAGTTGGCTTCAAAGAATAGGGGCAATGTGGAAGAATTACTTGATGATTTTAAATTCCATTATCAAAAAAATTACAATGCTTTGACAAAGCCCTATGATGGGATTGAAGATGTGTTTGCATTTTGTAAAGAAAAAGGCATTTTCATTGGAGTTCTTACCAATAAGGTTGAAGAGATTGCTAGAAAGCTTGTAGAAGAGCATTTTCCAAAAATTATGACTTTTGTCTATGGGGAAGTTACGGGTCGACCTAGAAAGCCTGACCCTACCTTTTTACTCAAACTTATCTCAGCTTATGGCTTGTCCAAAGATGAGGTACTTTATATTGGAGATAGTGAGGTTGATATAAAGACCTGTAAGCAGGCAAAGATAGATGGTCTTTTTGTATCCTATGGCTACCGAAAGAAAGAAGAACTTTTAAAGGAAACAAGCTGGGTGGTTGACCATCCAAAGGAAATCATTCAATATTTAGGAGAGGATTAGTATGGATATTGATGTAATGCTAATGATTTTAGAATATATAGGTACAATTGCTTTTGCAATATCAGGAGCCTTAATTGCAATTGAAAATCGTATGGATATTTTAGGTGTTATGATTTTGGGCTGTACAACAGCAGTTGGTGGTGGACTTTTTAGAGATTTAATTATTGGAAGACCATTGCCACTATTATTTGAAAATCCAAGCTACGTTATTGTTGCTGCAATAACGACAGTTATCGTTTTTATTGTGATGTATATTTTAAAGGACATTAAGGTAGTTGAGAGTAAAGCCTATCAAATTGTATATAATATTATTGATAGTCTAGGATTGGGAGTTTTTGTGGTTGTTGGAGCAACTTTAACTAAGGAGTTTGGGATAACCAATCATTTTCTCATTATATTTAGCGCTGTGCTTACTGCTGTTGGTGGAGGAATGCTTAGAGATATTATGTCTGCTCATATCCCTGCAATTTTTAGAAAGCATATCTATTGTGTTCCAGCAATATTGGGAGCCCTTCTCTTTTATTTAATCATTTTATTTAGCAATATGTATTCCTTAGCGGCACTTTTAACAATTCTATTGGTTGTTGGAATTAGGTATTTAGCATTTCATTATAAATTAAATTTGCCTAAGGTGAAAATAAATGTGGAATAAAGTTTACAAGATTTTTTAAATTTGATATAATTATAAAGGTGAAAATTTATGCAGGATATTAAAACAGACCACTTAGAGCTTTTCTATGATTGTGTGGATGAATCAAATAATATATTATATGAAGCCTTTCACAAGTCCTATTTTGAGTTGATAGAGATGACCGTAGAAAATATCTTATCTGCTGATGTGGTTTGTGATTGCGATGAAGAAACGACTCATAAGCTGAATCTAGTCTATGATAAGATGGCAAATATTGATTTTACAGTTGAGGATGTTCGTAAGGCGATGCAGGCTATTTTTTTAAAGGGTTTTAAGGAAATGCGGATAGCCAACGGAAATACAACTCCAGATACCTTAGGTATTTTTATTGCCTATTTGATTTCAAAATTGCATCTAGATAAGACGATTTCTATTTTAGATCCCCTTTGCGGGACAGGAAATCTATTACATACGATTTTAAATCATTTAGACAAGGATTGTAAGGCATTTGCCTGTGATAACAATGAATGGATGATAAAAATCACAAAAATGGTAAGTGATTTATTGTCCATTGATGTTGAGCTTTATTTGCAGGATACATTAACTCTTTCCGCAAAAAATCTTGATTGTATCGTTTTTGATATGCCAAATGCTATAATAGAGGAGGATAAGACCTATTTTCCTTATCAGGCGATTTTACATTATAAAAATATGCTTAATGCAGGTGGCACAATGATAGGGATTTTAAATCAGGACTTCTTTAATTATGATAAAAATCAGGATTTCAAAAAACAGCTTTTGGAAGATTGTTCTATTATAGGACTGGTTGAGCTTCCAGATAGTATGTTTGTAGCAAAGCCAAAAATTATAGTAGTAATACAAAAGTGTATTTTAGATAAAAAGAATTGTTTTATGGTCAAACTACCAAGCTTTACAGATGTTAAGGAATTTAATCAATCTTTACTAGAAATTGAAGCGTGGTTTGAAAAGAATAAAAATAATAGAAGTGAGGAGAACAAATAATGGCAAAAATTATGGCAGTAAATGCTGGTAGCTCATCTATCAAATTCCAGTTGTTAGAGATGCCAGCGGAAACAGTAATTGCTTCTGGTGTTATGGAGCGTATTGGATTAGAGGAAGGAATCTTTACTCTAAAGTATGATGGAAAGAAGGAGGAAACACATCCAGTTTTACCTACACATGCTGAAGGAGTTGAATTATTACTTCATACTTTAGTTCAAAAGGGAATTGTGAAAGAATTAAAAGAAATATCTGGTGTTGGTCATCGTGTTGTACAAGGAGGAGAATATTTTAAGGATTCTTGCTTGGTTGATTTAAGCGTGATTGATAAAATTGCAGAGCTTGCTGATTTGGCACCTTTACATAACCCAGCACATATTATAGGAATAAAAGCCTTCCAAAAGGCATTGCCTGCTGTACCACAGGTTGTGGTTTTTGATACTGTATTTCATCAAACTATGCCAGAGGAGGCCTATATGTATGCTGTTCCTTATGAATGGTATGAAAAGTATGGCATTCGTAAGTATGGAGCTCATGGAACCTCTCATAAATACGTATCTGAGCGTTGTGCACAGATTATGGGAAAGCCTTTAAAGGATACAAAGATTATTGTGTGTCATTTAGGAAATGGAGCTTCCATTTCCGCAGTTGAAGGTGGTAAATGTAAGGACACCTCTATGGGACTTACTCCGCTAGAGGGTATTCCTATGGGAACTCGTACAGGAAATATTGATCCAACCGTAGTATCTTATATTTGTGATAAGGAAGGCAAGAGTGCGGCTGAGGTAGTAAACATTTTAAATAAGAAATCTGGATATCTTGGAATGTCTGGTCGTTCTAATGATGCTCGTGATGTTACAGAGGGTATGAACGCTGGAGATCACAGATGCAAGCTTACCTTTGATGTTCAGGCAAAAAGAATTGCAGACTATGTTGCATCCTACTGGTTATATCTTGGAGGCTGTGATGCAATTTGCTTTACTGCTGGTATGGGAGAAAATTTAAAGCATTTACGCTTAAATGTAGCTAAGAGATTAGCACCTTTAGGAGTAGAAATTGATGAAAAACTAAATGATACCTTCTCAGACGAAAGAATCATTTCTACGCCAAACTCTAAAATTAAGCTTTATATCATTCCAACCAATGAAGAAGTAATGATTGCAAGAGATACAGTTCGTGTAGCAAATATTCATTAATTTTACATTTTGATGTATAGTAGGAGAAAAAAAAGGGTATAGTATAGATGTCTTAGAAATAAGACACACTATCTTTCCCTATTAAGATAGAAGCTTTTTCATAAGCAAACTATAACTCTCCCAATGGTAAAAGGCCTACTTAGGCCTTTTATTCGTTTTTATAATTGCCAAAGCTTTTGTTTTTTTATTTTTCCTTCTATATTAATGCCGAAACGCTTTCTTTGTAAAACAAGTTTGACATTTTTTATTTTTTTTAGTATAATGGTATAATGTAAATTGTGGATTTATAGAGTGAAGTGTAGGGATATGAAGAAAAAAATCATATTTTTAACAATTTTCATACTATTATTAGCAGTTGGTGGAGTAGGTATTTTTTATTATACTCAAACCCACAGAAATCCAGTTGTTTATGCAAATGAGGCAAAGTATAAAACCTATACTGCCCCAGCACCAACGGATGGAACCACACCAACAGATCATGATGCTTATGATAATATTGCCTATGTTTTATGGGTTTTAGAGCATACAGAGAAGTGGTCTTCCCTTACGGAGGGTACAGCAGTATCCGTAGGCCAAACTCAGACGATTTATAATCATCGTAGAGTTAATGGAGATGAACAATTGGTTGATACTATTTCTGGTGGTCTTGTTTCTTTAGGAAAACAGAAGTATTTTTTAGACAATAAGGTATTGATTAGAGATTATATTTCTAAGAACGGAGATAACATTACTTGGAAAACAGAAGAACCAGAATGTATTACAGATGCAGAGTATATTAAACGATATGGCTGGTTGCCAAACCAGGCCACAGCCTATATTATATGTAAAGATACAATAGTAGAGATTTCTGAAGTGACGGCTTTAGAAAATGGCCTATATTCTATCACTCTATTATTAAATCCAGATGAGGAGTATGCACCTTTTTGGTATCAAAGAGAAATTGGAACGAATGCCTCTTCCTTATCTAAGCCAGCATTTTCATCTATTCAATTAGAATATATTTTTAATGCAAAATGGCAGGTTCAGCAGGTCAATACAAAGGAAAAATATGAGGTTACACCAAAGGTTGCTCCTATTAAGGTAACCTGCGAAACAAATATTAAAGAAACCTTTGATTATGAGGAATATGAATTTGATTCTTCTGCAATGGACTTTTTTGAACAATATAAGAATATGGTTCCAGTTGGTGGAACTACCTCTAAACCAGAGGAAAATACACCATTAACCTATATTACAGGCTCCCTACTTGGGGGTAGTAACAAAGAAAAAACCTTTGATTTAAGTATTAAAATTAACAATAGAGTAGTAGAAGGAAAGCTTTTATTAGATATTTCTGATTTGAATGATGTTATCGTCAAGGTGAGCCTTGGTGATTTACAGGTTGTATATCAAAATAAAGAAGTATTTGTGGATTATGGAACAATCAAAATCAAATGTAATATTGATGAATTTACAACTGTTCTTCAGCCTTTATTAGAGGAAATTGTATTTGATCAGACCAATCCTGGAAATTCATTACCTTCCAATGGCTTGGATGTTAATCAAATTTTAAATGATTTAAACAATGCAACGATTATTGAAACAGAAGATATTGTAGATTTAGAGGTTTCTTTGAATCTTTTAGGATTTACTCTTCCACTTCATTTTACAATTGAAAAGAATAATAAGGAATTTGAATTATTATCTATTGAATCTACTCTTGCTTTGGGTGATGTAGAGGCCAATGTTTTCATAGAAAAGAATGATGATATAGAATTTATCCCTGTTGAAGGAGAATATAACGATTTAAAGGATTTAAATTTTATTATTCAGGATATCACATCCCTTTTGAAAAACAAAAAATTCAGTATTAATTTTAATTTGGAATATGAATCTTATCTGATGACTGGACAAGTTAAAATTGGCTTGCAGGAAAATGATCCACTCCAGTTAGATCTTTTCATTCTACATTCAAAAACTGGAATTGAAGAAGAAATTCAGTTGATATATGATCACACATATTTCTATGTAATGTATAAAAATATTAGGCTTAAGCTGTCTAAAGAGGATTTAGTTTCTCTTATTCATCAATATGGACCTGAATTGCCAGAGCTTCCTAGTCTGGAAATGAATCAAATTATTGACCTTCTGTTTGAACTTGATTTTAAAACGATCTTAAAAAATATAAAAATAACTGAAGACGAAATTCTATTTGATTTAGATTTGTCTCATATTTTAGAAAATGAACTTAATCTTATTTTATCTATTTTAGATACAGAAAAAGGCTTTTCTTTACAATCAAATCTTTATAATATTACCTTAGATTTTGATACAACAACAGATTTTACTTTGGCTTTGGATAAGGATTCCTATGTAGATGCTGTTGGATATATTGAAATTGTAGAATATGTTGTTAAGAATTTGCTAGATTCATCTATGAGATTAGTTATTGATGGAAATGCCATGGTATCTGGTAAGACTATATCCATTCTTGGGACAATAGATCTATTGAAGGATGATACTTCTTATAGAGTTGAAGGAAACTTTACCATTAGATATGATAGCTATGAGGTTGACATTCAATTGCTATGTATAGATAAGGATATTTATTTAACCATACTTGGATATACCTTCAAATTGAATACAGATACCTTATCAGCTACAATAAATACAATTACACAAAAGCTAGGAGTAGAACTGCCTGCCATTGATTTTCCAGAGATTAAATTAGAAGAAATCTTACAAGTAATCCATTCAATAAAGCTTACAGAAGGTTCTTTAGAGGCTGATTTGACAAGTCTGGTAGAATTTATAGGAATTGTTGGATTAGATTTTTCTCTAACTGGAACTAATTTAAACATAAAATTATCTTCAGCTCTATTTGATTTTGGAATGACCTGTACACCTATTGAAAACAGAGCTTCTACATCTCCTGCTAAGTATTTTGATGAGACTGATTTGCTATATGTTATGGAGTATGTAGAAGATATTCTTTCTGTTTGTCAGAATCAGCATGCTTATTTCACACTTGCTGTTTCAAATGATGTATTTTCCCTTTCAGGAAATCTTTATGTGGATTGGAAAAATTCTTTATCTGCTCAAGGACATATCATACTTGCCTATGATCAACACACCTTTGAGATAGATATTATATATCTTAATGAAACTCTTTATATTTCATATAATACCATTCAGTTGAAGATGAATTCTTCTGTAATTTCTGATCTTTTTGGTTCAGCACTTGCTATGCCAGATTTAAATATAAATGGCATGCTTTCAAAATTGCCTACACTTTTGAAAAAGGTAGAGGTAACGGAAGATGGCATTGATGTAGGGATTGATTTATCTGATTTTGATGAAGCTTTGACTCATTTGGAAATAAGGTTGAAGAAAACATCTATGGGAATAGATATCCTTGCTGATGTAATGAATTTACAGGTAAGTCTTGATACGCTGAGAACTGAAGAAATTAAGGTTGAGGATAGTACGTATGCTACTATAGACCATTATTTAGATTTAATAGATTACTTTATGAAGGTTTGGAATAAGGAGTCTATTGGTATTGAGTTAAATGGCACAATTTATACTGAGCAATTCCCTATTGAGGTAGATGCTACTATTGATATGATTTTAAACTCAAAAACTAATCTTTATGATGTGGATATGAATATCGCCTTAGATATTCAAGGAATAAAGCTGTCTATACAGATTCGTTTTATTGAACAAAAGCTTTATATCACTTTATATGAGAATACAATAGCTCTAGAAGTATCTGATTTGGCTGAATTATATCAAATTCTTTGTGATAAATTCAACCTTTCAATTGATATGAGTTTCTCAATGGAAAATCCATTCAATCTGGTTGTTGAGCTTATCAATCAGATGGTAGTTAAGGATTCTTACTTAGAGTTGAATTTAGGAAATTATATTTCTGTCTTATCTAAGCTTGTTCTTGGATTTATGGTACAAGAAAATAAAATTGATTTGAATTTAAAACAAGAAAATCTTTTCGATTTTGATATAGCTATCAAAGAATCTAATAAAACGGAGGTAACTATACCAACCGCAACATTGGGAAAAGAGGACTTATATCAATGGATTGAAGATGCCTCCTATATATATGAGCTTGTTAAAGGAAATGCAATCCGCTTTGATATTGAAAATGCAAATATCAGCTTTACTTCAAAGGATAAGCAGGAGTCTGTTTCTATTCAAGGTGGCTTTGATTTATTACTTAAGAATAAAGGGATAGAGCTTTCTGGTAAGCTATCTTTAGAGGGGATGGGAGTTCTTCTTGACGCACAAATAGCTTTTGTAGAGGATAGAATTTATGTGACAGTATCTAATCAGACAATTTGCTTGAAATTATCTGAGATTGATTCATTTATAGAAGAAGTAACAGGACTTTTAGCACCAATTATCTCTTTTGATTTGGGAATTCTGCCAGAATTGAATACAGCCTTTGATTTTGCAGATTTGTGCTTGGAGCTTCATTCTAATTCCTTTAAGCTATCCTTAGAAGAGCTGATTGGAAAGGCTTGTGAAATTTTACTTCAGTTTGAGTTGCTTGAACAAGGCTTTGGCGGTGAAATTTCAGGTTCCTTCGACCATCAGGTTTCTTTAAACCTTCCATTTATACTTTCTAAATCTGAAGTGAGTGAAGTTGTTCTTCCTTCTAAATTTTTAACGAAGGATGATATTTTAGAAATTATAACCTATGTTGTAGATGTATATGAGTTATCTAAAGAAAAGGAATTTAATCTTTCTTTAAATACAACCATAAATACAAATGGTTCAGTTGTTGCCTCTATCAATGGAAATTTATATTTGAATTTGATTGATGAGCAGGAGTTTGATGCTAGACTTCAGGCGGTTATTTCTGAATATCAGGATGATGAGGTTATTGGCTGGCATCAAATTGATGTTCAAATTATATCATTAACTACAATGAATACCTTAGATTCTAGCGTAGGTCAGGCTATGTTCTTTGCCACCTATGGAAATAATCCGGAGGACAAAAACGCCGTTGTCAAGGTGAAATCCTCCTATACAGGAATTGAAGATTTCATTTCGGCAATTATGAATTTAATGAATATTGAATTACCTTCCTTGGCTAATACTAAGGAGGATACACCAAAGGATTTACGTTCCATCCTTGAGAATGTAGAGGTTCAACAGGGCAAATTATCCTTTGGATTGGAGTTGAATTCTTTTTTTGATGCTATGCTAGATGAAAGACAGGTTACCTATCTAACCCTAGAGAAAAAGAACGGATCAAGTCTAGATTCTATTTCTGCATCAAATCTATATGTTTCCTATACAAATATGAGAACCTATACAAAATTAGAAAATGCTACCATTTCATTGTTGGGTGGATCTGTTTCTATGAATCTTCCTACTGCTGAGGAAAGAGAGCAGTATTATGACATTTCTAATATTTCTTGCTTATTTGAAGCACTTTATCATAATGCGTTAGAAAAATCATTTTCAATTGCTGGAGATATTGTATTAAAGGTAAATTTAGGTATTAAGATTACAGAAACGATTCCTGTGAAGATTAAGGTAGGCGTGGAAGAGGATCATAAGCCAATTGTTCATTTAAATATTGATTTAAATAATTTAAAGGTAGGCGCTTTACTTGCCTCAAAGAAAACGGTTGATGTTTATTATTATCATGATTATGTCTATATAGAGCGTACAGAATCTAATTCTGTAAAGCGGGTAAAGGTACATTTTAATGTATTTATGAATGATATTGTATATTATCTATTGGATTTTGGTATGGGATTAAGTAATATGGTTTTGGATGCCATCAATAAGCCAACTAATGGAGATGGATTTGTGGATGCGTCTAAATGTATTACCTCTGTAAATATTCAAAAGGATACCTTTGAATTTGGCTTGAATATGGGTGAGCTTACAGATAACTTTAATTTGGAGAATTTATTTATCAGTCTAGGCTCTTCAATGGTATATCAAAAGAATTCAGATGGTACAACCTCTTTAGTTCCAATGATTCACAAAATCAATTCCTTTGAATTTACAATGGTTAAGGTAATTAGCTTATCTAGCTCTAATTTAAAATTAGAAAATATAGATGAATCAACCAGTGAAGTTAAGCCTGTTGACGTTTCCTTTATTGATGTGTTTGCAGAAGATTATAATCAAACCATAGATAGTGATGGCAATCTTCTTCAAAGTGATGTCATTTATGAAAAGAAGAATGACCTTTGGGTGAAATCAAGTGCTATTGAGCATAAAGTAACCTTTGATTTTGCAACCAGTGCTACCCAAAAAGAAAATCAAACCGCTTCCTATTTAAAGGGAGCAGAGATACTCATTCCACAAGCAGAGAAATTAATTAAGGTTACTCAAACTGATGGTAGCATTAAGTATTATGAATTTAAGGGCTGGTATTTAGATGCTTCATATCTTAAAGAAGCTCAAGAAGAAGACTGGATTATGACAGATCGAAATAAGACCTTCTATGCAAAGTACTTAGATGTTACGGCCACACTTACCATTCATTCTCCTTTTTCTGAGGATACAATTCTTACCTCCTATTTGGGAGAAAGTTTAGATTCTTACTTTGATTTATTTAAATTAGTTGAACAAGATGGAAAAATGTATCAGTTTAAGGGCTTTATCTTCCAAAATGAAGAATGTGATTATGTCACCTCTACTATTATGGAATTAGATACTCTTTGGGAGGAAATAGAATTCTACGCTTTATATGATCAGACTGAAAAAAGATTATCCTTAGAAGATAATCAAGCATTTTTAACGGATACCTATTATATTCCTTTAGAAATAGAATTTAATGGAAAAATCTTTACAATTTATGATGCATATCAGGGGTCTGTGCTGACGCCAAATTATTTGGTTTCAACATTCCATTCCTTATTTAACTATCATAGTGAGGTAAATCGTCTAGAAATAGAGATTGTTTCAATGATAAATAAAGAAGTGTACTTTTCAACAATTCTTGATGAATCATTAGGCTGTATGGTTTATATACCTAATGAACTTTTAGAGGCTAAGAATATTTCTTTAGAGAAGATTTCAGCATATCAAGTCAATGCTTGGATAGATAGGGATAATCAATATTATAGCTGGTATGATCTTCTTACAGCAAAGAATAAACAATTTAAGGATTTCTATCTTTCTACAAAGCAAAATGAATTAAACTATGAACTTTCTGATACTGCAAAAATTACAGGATATAATTTTGATTCAATGGTGAAAACCTTAATTACTCCAAGATACGTATATGAAGATGGAAAGGCTATTCTAGTTACTAAAATCGGGGCAAATGCTTTTTATGGAGCAGATAAGAAGGGAACTATATTCAATGAATCTATTTCCTATCGACATAGCCTAGAAACTATAATTCTTCATGAGGGTCTTGTTGAACTAGAAGCAAATGCCTTTAAGAATTGTGCAAAGTTATTATCTGTATATTTACCTAGCACATTAACCACGGTAGCAGTAGATGCTTTCTATATAGATATTGTTAGTAAGTCAGAAACGAATCGAGATATCGCTCGATTGATTCAGTTCCATATATTACCAGTATCTTCTCTAAATGTTGGAGGATGGTATGCATATCGCTGGAATTCAACTAAGTATTATTATAATAGTGATAAGGTTCCAAACTCTAGTACAGAGGAAACCAATTCTATTGTAGAAAGTGTATATTTTGTACTTTCTAAATAAAAAATAAAAAAGATGCATCGTAAGGTGCGTCTTTTTATGCTATAATGATAAGGGTGAGTCAAATGGAATTGAATTATGAGGATATGTTAGAATATGTTAAGCATATATTAATTGAAAATAAAGGAATCCGAAGCCATAAACCGCAATTATATTTTAGGAATCGGTTTGAGCACATAAGGCGTGTTTTAGGCTGGACAAAAAGAATCATTGCAGAAGTGGAGAGTTGTGATTCTGATATTGTCTATACTGCAGCGATTTTCCATGACTGCGGATATAAGGAGGGCTCAAAAGAGGAGCATGCCTCTTTAGGTGCAGAAATATTTTTGGATTATGCAAGAAATCATCAATTTGAGCAAAGGTTTACAGATATAGTTTATAAAATGATTGTAAATCATTCAAACAAAAGCTTGATAAAGGAAAAAAACACTCCCATAGAGATGATTGTTTTGCTAGAGGCTGATTTAATTGATGAGGAGGGAGCCTTAGGCATTGTATTTGATTTACTTGCTGAAGGATATAAGGGCCCTGATTCCTATGATTCTGTATTCAGTGAAATTATGATGCATTCTGCCCATATTCTAAATCAAAATTATATGGTTACTCCTGTGGCAAAAAGAATTTGGGAAGAAAAAAAGGAATTCATTTGCAAATTTCTTAAAGACTTAAGATATGATCTTTTTATGGAGTAGGAGGTCTTTTTAATGAAAATAAATATTATTGGAGCAGGATTGGCAGGCTGTGAAGCAACTTATTATTTATCTAAAAAGGGATATGAAATAAGGCTTTTTGAAATGCGACCTAAGAAGATGACACCTGCTCATAAAACAGAAAAATTTGCTGAGCTTGTTTGTTCCAATTCCTTAAGAAGTGATTCTTTAGAAAATGCCTGTGGTATTTTAAAGAAGGAAATGGAACTTTTGGATTCTTTGATTATCAAATCGGCAAGACTGCATAAGGTAGAAGCAGGCGGAGCTCTGGCTGTTGATCGTGAAGGGTATTCTAGCTATGTTACAGAGGTGATTCAAGGGTTGCCAAATGTAGAAATTATTTATGATGAAATTAAAGAATTAGATATTACGAAGCCAACTATTATAGCAACAGGTCCCTTGACAACAGATTTTCTATGTGAAGAAATTAAGCGATTGTTTCATGCAGAGGATTTTTATTTTTTTGATGCTCAGGCACCTATCATCTATGCGGATTCCATTAATTATTCAAAGGTTTATTTAAAATCTAGATATGATAAGGGAGTTCCCTCTTATTATAATTGTCCGTTTACTAAGGAGGAATTTGATCGTTTCTATGAGGAACTTATACATGCTGAAGGGGTCGAAGTAAAGGATTTTGAAATTAAGGTATTTGAAGGGTGTATGCCCATAGAAATTATGGCAAAGCGTGGGCCACAAACCTTGACCTTTGGTCCAATGAAGCCTGTTGGCTTGAAGACGCCATCAGGGGAAAAGCCTTATGCCGTAGTACAGCTAAGACAAGATGATGCTGCTAAGGAAATGTATAATATAGTAGGGTTTCAAACTCATTTAAAGTTTGGTGAACAAAAAAGGGTATTCCAAATGATTCCAGGATTAGAGAATGCTCGTTTTGCAAAATATGGAAGAATGCATAAAAATACATACATTAATGCTCCAAAAATCTTGAATCCTACCTTTCAGACAAAGCTTTATCCAAATCTATTTTTTGCGGGTCAAATCAGTGGTGTAGAGGGGTATGTTGAGTCTGCCGCAAGTGGAATCTATGCAGCAATCAACATGGATCGATATTTAAGGGGACAGGATATGATTGTATTTCCTTCAACTACGGTAATGGGGAGTATGGCAAACTATATTTGTAATGCCAGTCCGTCAGGCTTTCAGCCGATGAATGCCAACTTTGGAATAATGGAGGATTTAGCAATCCCTCACAAGAAGAAGGATAGAAAGAGCTTATACGCAAAGCGTGCCTTAGAAACCATGGAACAGGAGATAAAGCGCCTATGAATGATACAGAAGCAATTGCTAAATTTATGGACTATTTGGCAAATGTCAAAAACTATTCTACACATACAGTAATTAGCTATCACAAGGATATTTTAGAGTTTCATGAGTTTATTCATTCTGAAAAAATGGCAGCAGGACTTTTGCAAATCAGAAATAATCGAGTATGTAAGAATTATATATCTTATTTGTCAGGCTTAAATTTAGCCTCTACAACAATTAGCAGGAAATTATCCTCCTTACGGAGCTTTTATGATTATTTACTAAAAAATAAGGATATCTCTGTGAACTATTTTGATGAGGTGGAGGCACCAAAGGCCCCCAAGCGTTTACCTAAAATGATTAAGGAAAATGAAATAGAGATGCTGTTTAACATTTGTGATCAAAGCACACCTTTAGGACTTAGAAATTATTGTATTTTAGAGGTTTTATATGGCTGTGGCTTACGTGTGAGTGAGCTTTGTGCATTAGAGATTAAGGACATTGATTTTTTAGAACACACAATTGTAGTTCATGGAAAGGGGAGTAAGGATAGAGTTGTTATTATGTTTGAGGAGATGGCAAATGATTTAAGAAGATATATTTCTACCTTTCGATTAGATCTTTTATATTTATCTAAGGACCAAGAAAACAGGCATGTGTTTTTGAATAAAAATGGAACAACCCTGACTCCTCGGGGCGTGAGAGTTATCTTAAATAAGCTGATTTCTGATTGTGGAGAAACCTTTCATTTATCTCCACATATGCTAAGACATAGCTTTGCAACGGCATTATTAAATCATGGAGCAGACTTAAGAAGTGTTCAAGAGCTTCTTGGTCATGAAAATTTGTCAACAACTCAAATTTATACGCATGTTACTTTTGAAAATGTAAAAAAATCTTACGAGCTTAGCCACCCGCGAGCTATGAAAAAGGAGAGTAAGGATTAGATTTCAGTTTTTGCTTGTAATAAAGCTTATTTTTTGATATAATTCTTAATGTTAAAAAGGAGTAGATAAAATGAAAAAAATAGCAATGGTTTTATCCATTTTTATGATAGTATGTCTTTGTAGCTGTGCGTCAAAGCCAAGCAGAGAAATCTTGAGGGATAATCCTTCCACAGAAATACGTGAGGCTTTGCATTTGGATGATGTTCAAAATGGAGTTAGTTTAAATTCAAGCTTGGATAAAAGCAAGGAGTATGCTGATGTAAAAATTGCTACCAATCCATCAGAAAGCTTATTTTATCAAACTATTGATTTAGATGAGTATATGGGACAGCGTTTTAAGCAGATTAATTTAAAAATATGCTTCTTTAATGGAAGAATACCTACAAGCGATGTAACTGCCTTTATGCAGGAAATGAATCATACGGAATATGGTATAACTGAGGAAAAGGTTGGATTTTCCTTTGAAAAAACAGAATCTATAACGGGACTTTTGTTTGAAAAGCTTTCCATTTCCTATGGAATTTCTCTTCCAAAGGGATATGAGAAAAAGGACAACGATCCTGCGAAGCTAGTTGTAGCTTATCTTCCAACCTATTGCACATATAATGATGGCACACAGGATTGTACTAAGGTTTTCATATTTGTTCCAGTTTATTATGCTTTTGTTTATAGCTCAACACTAAATGATTATACAAAAGGGATGAAAAACTATCCATTGGTAATGACAGAGGAAGGCTTGTTGCCTAGTCAAAGTTCAGAAGATTAATATTTGCCTAGAAGCATTTATGCTTTTAGGCTTTTTTAATTGAAATAATTTAAGGTAGGGCTTGAATTTCAGTCCAATTTGTGGTATCATAACAAAGGCACAAAATACACATGTTCTTGGAGTTGGTCGTCGTGTGCAAGTAAAATTGATGGAGGCTGACGTAGAAGGGAACAGAGGACAAAAACAAAAATAAAAAGGAGAAAAAGCAAAATGTCTGAATCAGTAGTTTCAATGAAACAATTATTAGAGTCAGGTGTTCATTTTGGACATGCGACTCGTAGATGGAATCCTAAAATGGCTAAGTATATTTTTACAGCTAGAAATGGGATTTACATCATCGATTTACAAAAGACTGCAAGCCAAATTGAAAGTGCATATGTAGCTTTATTAGAAATCGCTAAAAATGAAGGAAGAGTACTTTTTGTAGGTACTAAAAAGCAAGCTCAGGAAGCTGTTATGGAAGAGGCAACTCGTTCTGGTCAATTCTATGTAAATCAAAGATGGTTAGGTGGTACTTTAACAAACTTTAAGACCATTAAGAAAAGAATTAATAAGCTTCATGATCTTTACAAGATGGAAGAAACTGGGGAATTTGAAAAATTACCTAAGAAGGAAGTTATCAAGCTTATTGCTGAGCGTACTAAGCTAGAGAAATTTTTAGGTGGTATTAAGGATATGCAGAAGCTACCTAGTGCTTTATTTATTGTTGATCCTCGTAAGGAGCGCAATGCAATTTTAGAAGCTCGTAAGTTAAACATTCCAGTATTTGGTATTGTTGATACAAACTGTGATCCTGATGATGTTGATTATGTTATTCCTGCCAACGATGATGCAATTCGTGCAGTTAAGCTAGTTACCTGGGTAATGGCTAATGCTGTTATTGAGGCTAATGGTGGAGAGGTTGAAAAGTTTAATGAGCCTGAAGAGGTTAATTTAAGTGAGGAAATCTCTAAGGAAAAGCCATCTACAAAGGATGCACCAAAGGTTAGAAAGCCAGCACCTAAAAAGGTTGTAAAGGCTGAAGAAACACCAGCTGAATAATTGGAGGAATAAAAAAATGGCAAATATTACTGCTCAAATGGTAAAGGAATTGCGTGAGAAGACTTCTGCAGGAATGCTAGATTGCAAGAAGGCTCTTGCTGCAACTGATGGAAATATGGAAGAAGCTGTAACATGGTTACGTGAAAAGGGAATTGCAAAGGCAGTAAAGAAGGAAAGTGCTGTCGCTGCTGAGGGTCTTTGCTCTTATCGTATTTCTGGAAATAAATGTGTTGTGTTTGAATTGAATTCACAAACTGATTTCGTTGCTCAAAACGAGAAGTTTTTAAATCTTTTAGATAAGGTTGGAGAAATCATTGCAAATTCAGATGCAACAAATACAGAGGAGGCATTGGCTTTATCTGTTGATGGAAAAGATTTAAATACAGTAATTCTTGAGGCTTCAGGAGTTATTGGAGAAAAAATTACACTTCGTCGTGTTAGCGTGATTACAAAGAAGAGTGATGAAGTCTTTGGCGCTTATAAACATATGAAAGGTAGAATCGTTACAATTTCTGTTTTAACTGGAAATGATGACGTAGTAGCTAAGGATATAGCAATGCATGTTGCTGCTTTAAATCCTAGATATGTTTCAAGTGAGGATATTCCAGCTGATGTCATTGCTAAGGAAAGAGAAATTATCTTGGCAGCTGCATTGAATGAAAATGCCTCTGCTGCTAAACCAAAGCCAGAAAATATCATTGCTGAACGTATTGTACCAGGACGTCTTGAAAAGAATTTAAAGGAAATTTGTTTGTTATCTCAGGCATTCGTTAAGAATCCAGATCAAACAGTTGAGGCATATGTAAATGGTGCTAAATCTAAGGTTGTATATTTTGTTCGTCTTGAGGTAGGCGAAGGTATTGAAAAACAAGTGAATGATTTTGCCGCTGAGGTTGCAGCACAGTCAGCAGCTTTCAATAATTAATTTTTAAGGGAGGCTACTGGCCTTCCTTATTTTTGTATATAAAACAAGGAGGATAAGAATATGTACAAACGCGTTTTATTAAAAATGAGTGGAGAAGCAATCAAAGGGGATACCTCCTTTGGAATTGACTCTAAGACCGTACAGTCCATTGCCAAGCAAATTAAAGCAGCTCACGATTTGGGAGTTGAAATTGGTATTGTTGTTGGTGGCGGAAATATTTGGCGAGGGAAGACAGCTTCTGAGCTAGGTATGGAGCGTGCTCAGGCAGATTATATGGGAATGCTTGCTACGATTATGAATGGTCTTGCTGTACAGGATGCTTTAGAACAGATTGGCGTTCCTACTCGTGTACTTTCAGCATTAACAATTAATGAGATTACAGAGCCTTATATTAGAAGAAGAGCTGTGCGTCATTTAGAAAAGGGGCGTGTTTGTATTTTTGTTGGTGGAATTGGATCTCCTTATTTTTCAACAGATACAGCTTGTGTTTTAAGGGCCACAGAAATTGGGGCAGAAATTGTATTAATGGCAAAGAATAAGACAGAGGGTGTATATGATTCTGATCCTCGTACAAATCCAGAAGCTAAGCTTTATTCTGAGTTAACCTTCTCTGAAATTTTGGCTAAGGATTTGAAGGTAATGGATGCAACTGCTGCATCTTTATGTAAGGATAATGGATTAAATCTTATTGTATTTAATATGAATACAGAGGGGAATATCGTTCGTGCTGTAAAGGGAGAAAAGATTGGAACCTTTGTAAAAGTAAACTAGGAGAATATTATGGAAGAATTAGAAATGATATTATTAGAAGCTGAAGATAAAATGGACAAGGCTTTAGCTTCTTTAGAAAGAGAACTATCTACTGTCCGTACAGGACGTGCAAATGCATCTCTTTTAGATTCAATTAGTATTGAATATTATGGAGTAATGACTCCATTAAAGCAGGTTTCCTCAATCACAATTCCAGAGGCAAATCAGCTTTATATTAAGCCCTTTGATAAGTCAATGTGTAAAGAAATTGAAAGAGCTATTTCTGCCTCCTCTTTGGGATTGACTCCTCAAAATGACGGGAATGGAATTCGTTTAATTTTACCTCAAATGACAGAGGAGCGTAGACGAGAACTTACCAAGGTTGTTGGGAAGATGGAGGAACAGGCAAAGGTTGCAGTTCGGAACGTGAGAAGAGATTCTAACGACGAGGTGAAGAAACTTGATTTACCTGAGGATGATGAAAAAAATGCTTTAGAGGATATTCAAAAGCTTACAGATCAAAAGATTGCTTTGGTTGAAGCAATAGCTGAAAAGAAGAATAAGGATGTTATGTCTATTTAGCCTAAGGTTTTGCTTAGGCTTTTCTTTTAGTTTGTTCTTTCTTTTTTTAATTTGTAGTGGTATAATGTATATATATTTT
>JAIEEQ010000076.1 GCA_029067355.1 Anaeroplasmataceae bacterium
GGTGAAGAGCAAACAGCCATTCTTGCGATTTATGGAGTAGTTTGTAATATTGTTGCCCTAGTTCAGTCCTTAGGCTATGCAGTGGGGCAGGCAAGTCAACCCTTGATAGCTGAAAATTTTGGAGCAAATCAATTTCATCAAGTAAAAAAGTTTTTAAAGTATGGGATTTTGGCAAGTGCCTTAATTTCTTTAATTGCAGTTTTGTTTTTAGAACTCTTCCCTTCTGAAATTTTACAAATTTTTTTAAAGGTGGAAGAAGGGTCTTTGATTTTACTTCTATGCAATTCTATTGAAAGACGATACTTTTTTAGCTTTATATTTTTGGGCTTTAATGTATTTACTACATATTATTTTCAATCCATATTAAAGGCACGTTATGCTTTCATTGTTTCTTTGCTACGAGGTGTTGTTCTAGCCTTTTCTTTCTTATTTCTTTTGCCTTTTCTTTTTGGGTTTTCTGCAATATGGTACACTATGCTGGTAACAGAAGGTATTATTTTTGTCATTAATTTGATTTTAGTAATAAGAACCTATCAAAACTTAGAGCTTAAAGAGGTTCATGATTAAATCTCCATGCTTTATAAAATGGTATCGCTTTTTAAAAAAATCAAGTCTGAGTAATAATTTTAAAATGTAAATCATAAAATAATTTCAACATAAGTAAGATATTAAAGAGGATGATTGAAATTATGAAGACATTAGTTCTAGGAAAAGGTGTAGCCAATGATGGCGTAGTGATGCTGTTAGAAGAAGAGAATATGGAGTATGATTATTTAAATTTAGATGAAATTAAGCATTATGAATATGATTATGTCATTAAGGCTCCTGGGATTCCCTATACAGAAGAGCATATTCAGAAATTTTTAAATTTGAAAATAAAAGTAATCACTGATATTGAGCTAGCCTTTCTGCTCCGCAAGAAATTTTATATTGGAGTGACAGGGAGCAATGGGAAAACCACAACAGTTTCTTTAATTCAGCATATTTTATCTGCAAAATATCAGGTTGTAGCTTGTGGGAATATTGGGTATAGTATTTGCCGAGCTTTAGTAGAACATAAGGAAGCAGATATTTTTGTTGTTGAGCTTTCTAGCTTCCAACTTGAAAACGCGTATATTGATCTTAATATTGGTGTTCTTTTGAATGTGCATCCATGCCATTTAGACCATCACAAGGAATATAAGGATTATATTTTGAGTAAGGCAAATTTATGTAAGAATCAAAGTGCTTCTCATTATTGTGTATACCATATGGATGATCCGCTTTTAAGAGATATAGTTAAAAACGTAGAATGTCAAAAGATATCGTTTTCTAAAAGCTCCTATTTGGCTAAATGCTATATTCATGAAGGTTATATTTATTATCAGAAAAGTAAAATTTTAAAAATTGATGAAAATCTTGCAAGCCGACCTTATTTATTAGAGGATGCAATGGCTTCTATTAGTGCAGTATCCTTGGTAAATAAAATAACGCCTAAAATCATTAAAGAGCAATGGAAAACATTTCAGCAAATTGAATATCGTTTAACAAAAATTAATGATTATATTTATAATGATGCAAAAAGTACAAATCCCTATTCAACTTTAGCTGCATTAGATTGCTTTACATCTGTGGAGCTCGTTTGTGGTGGTTATGATAGGCATGAGAATTTAGCTTGTCTTAAAGGAGCCTTATCTAAAATAAAGCGAGTATATGCTTATGGTCAAACGAAGGAAAAGATAAAGGCTTTTATGGAAGAAAATGCAGTTGAATGCTTTACCTTTGAGGACTTAGATACTGCTTTTTTAAAGGCCTATCAGGATCGAACCTCAGAAACCATTTTATTTTCTCCAATGTTTGCAAGCTTTGATCATTTCAAAAATTATATGGAAAGAGGCAAATATTTTAACGAAATTGCAAAGAAACTTATAGAATAGAAATAAATTCCTTGCAAAATCCTTTCTTTTAGAGTAAAATATGTAAGAAATTGATATATTTTACAAGGAGAAAAGATTATGAACAAATATGTCATTATGATGGATGTTTCTGGTGATATTGACCCTGCATCCTTAGAAAAGTGGGATTTGAAATTCATTCCTATGCAGTATTCTCTAGGCGATGAAATGAGAACATCTGTTGGACCCGAATCTAAAGAGGTTTTGAAGTTGTTTTATGATGGACAAAGGAAAGGCGATTTGACGAAAACTTCGCAGATTACGCCCTTTCAGTATGAAGAATATTTTGAACCCTATTTAAAGGATGGGCTTTCTATTATTTATCTTTGCTTATCTAGTGGCCTTTCCTCAACGTATAGTGCGGCTTGTCTGGCTAGTGAAGCTTTAAAGGAAAAATATCCTAATGTTGATGTTTATCCTATTGATACCTTAGCAGCAACTGGAGGTATGGGAATTTTAGCTGAAGAAGCTTTGAAAAACCGCGATAATGGCTTAACTGTCTTAGAAAATAGAGATGCTTTGTTATCTTTTATTCCTCGTTTAAAGAATTGGTTTTTGGTACAGGATTTGAATTATTTAAAGCGTGGTGGAAGAATTAGTGCAACTACTGCGGTTCTTGGATCTATGCTTAATATTAAACCAATATTGAAAATTGATGAGCATGGAAGGCTTGCTACAATTGGGAAAAAGCGTGGCAATAAAATGGCAATTCAAGCTCTTTTAGGTTATTTTAAAGAACATTTTGATTCTACTGCTCCAAGCACAGTGTATTTGTGCAACGCTGATTGTAAGGAGTTAGGCGATCAGTTGGCTGAGCTTTTGAAAAAGGACTATCCTCAAATTGAGGTAAAACAGGCAACCTTATCTCCAATTATTGGAGCTCATACGGGGCCTGGAATGCTGATTTTAAGCCATATTGGAAAATAGAGAATAGCCTATGATTCCCTCATAGGCTATTTAATTTCTGTAATAAATAAACATAAGAATAATTAGGAGTGTATTATGAGTGATTATGTAATTTTAATGGATGTATCTGGTGATATTGTGGATGAATCCATAAAGAACTGGGATTTGAAGTTTATCCCTATGCAATATTCCTTAGGAGAAGAAATGCGTACCTCAGAAGGGCCTGAGGATGAGGAAGTATTGAAGCGATTTTATGATGGGCAAAGAAATGGAGATTTGACAAAGACCTCTCAGATAACCCCTTTTCTTTATGAAGAGTATTTTGAGCCTTATTTAAAAGCTGGACATTCTATTTTATATTTGTGCTTGTCCAGTGGACTTTCCTCAACATATAGTGCGGCTTGCTTAGCAAGTGAAACCTTGAAGGAGAAATATCCTGATTTAGATATTTATCCAGTGGATTCTTTAGCGGCAACTGGAGGTATGGGGGTTTTAATAGAAGAAGCCTTAAAAAATAGAGCAAATGGAATGTCCTTAATTGAAAATAAAGAGGCGCTTGAGGCATTCGTACCAAAGATTAAGCATTGGTTTTTAGTGCAGGATTTAATGTATTTAAAACGAGGCGGAAGAGTCAGCTCAGCAACGGCAGTTGTGGGATCTATGCTAAATATTAAGCCGATTTTAAAAATTGATGAAAATGGAAAGCTTGCAACTATTGCTAAAAAGCATGGCAATAAGGCAGCTGTACATGCTTTGTTTGATTATTTTAAGGAAAGCTTTGATGAACAGCTTACTCACACAGTTTATATATGTGATGCGGATGCAAAAGAGCTAGCAAAAACTTTGGCTCTAGAGGTACAAAAAGCATTTCCACAGGTAACTATAAAGCATACGACTTTATGTCCTATTATTGGGGCACATACAGGACCAGGTATGGTTGCTATTTGTCATTTAGGAAAATAATGCCAGAAATGGCATTTTTTTTTGACAAAAAATGGATATTTTCATTTTTGTTTTATGAAAGGATTTCAATTTCTAAAAAAAATCTGATTTTTTGTTCTTTTACTTATGTAAAATCTATGGTATAATTACCTCGTATGTTGTAAGATATTTAAAAAAATTAAAGGATGTGTTGAATTTGAAATTAAGACATGATGCTGTAAAGCTGATTGAAAGCATTTGTGATCGGTATAAGGATGAGCCGACACCACTTATGCTTGTTTTAAGCGACATTCAAAAGGAGTATGGATATATTCCTTTGGAGGTTCAGGAAATTGTTTCAGCTAAACTGGGAATGCCAGTTTCTGAAATCTATGGCGTGGTTACTTTTTATTCATTTTTCTCTTTAACGCCAAAGGGAAAATATGTAGTTGGTGTGTGCCTAGGTACAGCCTGCTATGTAAAGGGTGGTCAGAATGTATTGGATAAGTTTTCCACCCTATTAGGCATTAAATCAGGAGAAACAACAGAGGATGGTCTATTTACTTTGGATTCCTTAAGATGTATTGGTGCCTGTGGTATTGCTCCTGCTGTGTCTATCAATGGAAAGGTTTTTTCTAAGGTAACCGTAGATGAGGTTGCAAGAATTATTGAAACTTACCGAAAGGAGGCCTCACTATAATGGAACAAATAAAAACACCAAAGCAGTTAAATGAGCATATTTCCCATTGTACTGCTTGCTTAAATAAAAAATTAACCTCTAAGGAAAAGCGTTCTGTATTAATTTGTGGAGGTACTGGATGCTTGGCAAATGAATCTAAGGAAATCTTGGAAAAGATTCGAGAAGAAATTAAAGCTAATGGTTTAGAGGATACCATAGAAGTCAATCAAGTTGGATGCTTCGGGTTCTGTTCTCAGGGACCTTTTGTTAAGATTATGCCTGAGGATACACTATATCGTACAGTAACCGTTGCTGATGTAGAAAAGATAGTCAAAGAGGATTTAATTAACCATACTATTGTAGAGGATTTATTATATGTTGATCCTGCAACCCAAAAGAAGGTTGCAAAGCAGGATGACATCAATTTCTATAAGAAGCAAAAGCGTATTGCATTACATGGATGCTCAGTAATTGATCCTGAGAATATTGAAGAGGCTTTAGGATATGGAGGCTTTAAGGGATTACTTCAGGCTTTATCTATGAAACCACAGGAAGTCATCAATGAGGTTTTAACTGCTGGACTTCGTGGTCGTGGAGGTGCAGGCTTCCCTACTGGTAAGAAGTGGCAATTTGCACATGATGTTACTAGTGAGATTAAATATGTTGTTTGTAATGGTGATGAGGGAGATCCAGGTGCCTTCATGGATCGTTCAATTTTAGAGGGAAATCCTCTTGCGGTTATTGAGGGTATGATGATTGCTGGATATGCCATTGGAGCTTCTCAGGGATATTTTTATGTACGTGCTGAATATCCAGTTGCCATAGATCGTTTAAAAATTGCCATTAAACAGGCAGAAGATTTAGGACTTTTAGGAGATAATATTTTAGGAACAGGATTTACTTTCCGAATTGGTATCCGTTTAGGTGCTGGTGCGTTCGTTTGTGGTGAGGAAACTGCCCTATTAAACTCTATTGAGGGTGAACGTGGAAATCCACGTCCAAGACCACCATTCCCAGCTGTAAAGGGCTTATGGGGGAAACCTACTATTATTAATAATGTTGAAACTTTAGCTTGTGTACCTTACATTTTACGCGAAGGCGCAAAGGCCTTTAATTCTATTGGTACAGAGGGCTCTAAGGGTACAAAGGTATTTGCTTTAGGTGGAAAAGTGAATAATGTTGGCTTAGTAGAGGTTCCAATGGGAACAACTCTAAGAGAACTAATTTATGATATTGGTGGTGGAATTCCAAACGATAAAGCCTTTAAGGCCATTCAAACTGGAGGTCCATCTGGTGGATGTTTAACAAAGGATGATTTAGACACTCCAATTGACTATGATAACCTAGTAGCTGCTGGATCTATGATGGGATCTGGTGGTGCAATAGTTATGGATGAAGATAACTGTATGGTTGACGTTGCCAAATTTTATATGGAATTCATTTGTGATGAATCCTGTGGAAAGTGTACACAATGTCGAATTGGTACAAAGCGTTTACTAGAATTCTTAAATAAAATTACAGAAGGAAATGGTGAGCTTGCTGATATTGAAAAGCTTGAAAGTCTTTCAAGCACAATCAAGGTTGGAGCGCTTTGCGGATTAGGTAAGACAGCTGCAAATCCAGTATTATCCACCCTCCTAAAATTTAAGGATGAGTATATTGCTCACATTGAAGAAAAAAGATGTCCTGCTGGTGTATGTAAGAGCTTAATTGATTATCATATTAATCCAGAAAGATGTAAGAAATGCTCTATGTGTGCTCGTGTTTGTCCTACTAATGCGATTACAGGCGTTCCTGGTAAAGAGCCATACGTGATTAATATTAATAAATGTATTAAGTGTGGTACCTGTCTGGCTACATGTAAATTTAATGCAATATATAAAGGATAAGGAGGAATTATTATGGCATTAGTTAATATTAAAATAGAAGGCTTTTCCTATTTGGTTGATGATTCTTTAACTGTGTTACAGGCTTGTCGTAAATGTGGATATAATATTCCTTCTTTATGTTCATTTAAAAATGGTAAATGCTCTGTTGCGAGCTGTCGTGTATGTTTAGTTCGTATTGATGGCGTTCGTGATTTAGTTGCTTCCTGTGTTTATCCTGTACGTGATGGTATGAGTATTCATATCTCAGATCCTGATGCAGTCATTGCTAGAAGAACAAGTGTTGAGCTATTATTATCTAATCACAATCGTAGCTGTCAGGAATGCTATAAAAATGGAGATTGTGAGCTGTTAGAGGTTGCCCATTTGGTTATGGCAAGACCTCACTTCTATGGAGGAAGTCAAACTCCTGCAACCTATGATAAGGTAGCCCCATCTATTATTCGTGATACCTCAAAGTGTATTTTGTGTGGTAGATGTATTGAGGCTTGTAAGGAAGCTCATGGAATTGGTATTTTAGGCTTTGAAAATCGAGGCTTCAATACGATTGTTGGACCTGCTGGAAATAGAAGCTTTGCTGATTCTCCTTGTCTACAATGTGGACAGTGTATTAATGTTTGTCCAACTAGTGCTTTAATGGAGCATAGTCAGATTGATCGTTTGGATGAGGCATTAAAGGCTGGTAAAAAGGTTATTGTTCAGGTGGCTCCTGCGGTACGTGCTGCGATTGGAGAAGAGTTTGGCTTGCCAATTGGTACGCCTTGTACAGGTAAAATGGTAGCTGCCCTTCATCGTTTAGGCTTCTATCGTGTATTTGATACAAACTTTGGTGCTGATTTGACAATTATGGAAGAGGCAAGTGAGCTTTTAGAACGGTTGACAAAGAATACAGGACCAATCCCTATGATTACCTCCTGTTCTCCAGGCTGGATCAATTATTGTGAATATTTCTATCCAGAGCTTATTCCTAATCTTTCTACATCTAAATCTCCTCAGGCTATGGTGGGAGCCATTATAAAGTCCTATTATGCTGAGAAGAATAACATTGATCCAAAGGATATCTTTGTAGTATCCATTATGCCTTGTACTGCAAAGAAGTATGAGGTGGAGCGTCCAGCATTACAAAATGGTGATTTGCCAAATGTGGATATTTCCATTACAACTCGTGAGCTTGCACGTTTAATTCGTAGAAATGGTATTGACTGGAAGAAGCTTCCTGATGAGGAATTTGACCATGATTTAATTGGCGATTATACAGGTGCAGGTGTAATCTTTGGTGTTACTGGTGGCGTTATGGAGGCTGCGATTCGTACAGCATATTATACTCTGACTGGTGAAGAAATGGAGCCTGTTGTGTTAACACCTTGTCGTGGATTAGAAGGTGTTAAGGAAGCAACAGTTAAAATCAATGGTACTACCTTGAATATCGCTATGGCATCTGGTATGAAGCAGGCAAAGCCATTATTAGAGGATATCAAAAATGGCAAGTCTAAATATCAATTCATTGAGATTATGTGCTGTCCTGGTGGATGCATCAATGGTGGCGGTCAACCATTTGTTAAGCAGGTATTCCTTCCAAATGAAGAGGATGAAATTCTAGACACCTACATTGAAAAGCGTGCTAAGGTATTGTATCATGAGGATGAAAATAGACCGCTTCGTCGTTCTCATTTAAATCCACAGATTCAAAAGCTTTATGCAGATTATTTAGGAAAACCTTTATCTCATAAGGCAGAAGAACTATTACACACATCTTATAATGCAAATAGAGAAAAATATCCAACAAAGTAAGAAACTGCCACTTTTCAAAAGTGGCTTTTCTACTTTATGGATTAAATCATAGAGATATTGTTGTCATTTTGTTTGTTTTTTGATAAAATAAAATAATAATATAAAGGCTTTGAAGCAAAGGAAAAGAGGTAGTTTGATATGAAAAGAAAAGGATGGGGCTTTTTTTTGATTGGGCTTGTTTTATTTACCATAACAGCGTGTAGTACAAAAGCAGAGTCAAAATTAGATGATGTAATCCAAACCCTAGAAATTAAAGAAACTGGAAATAAGATTACTAATGATTTTTATGTTCCAAAAATCATGCAGTATGAGGATGATTTTTATCCTATTGTATGGAGCACAAGTTTGAATATAATCACAATAAAAGTGGAAAATCAGTTGGTTTTCATTGATATTGATTTTTCTACACTAGATATAGGAACTCATGATGCAAGTATTATGGCTACTATAAAAAATGCTAACAACCAGGCTAGTAAGACCTTCGATTTCTTTATTCTTAAAGAAGAAAATGGATCTAATGGTGGTAACACGGGAGATACTCCTGCAAAAGATATATCCTTTACTAAAAAGGAATTTTCCAATCGCTTAAGTGAGGATGGGCCTTTGACTGAAAGAGCATTTCCATCCATAGGAAATCCTAAAATGCTAGTTATTCCAGTGAATTTAAAATCTTCAGAGGCAACTCCTAGAAATTTACGTGAAATCAAGACGGCTTTTACGGGTACTAGTGAAAGTACAGGCTGGGAGAGTGTTCAATCCTATTATCAAAAGAGCTCCTACGGAAAGATGAATATGGAAATTACAGTTTTGAATGAATGGTTTACTCCAAGCAAATCGGCTTCATATTATAATTCCTATTCCAATGGAAGTAGTGATGGATCAACTTTAATTTTACAGGAAGCGTTAGAATATTATGATAGTAAGATAGACTTTACTGAATATGATTATGATAAGGATGGATACATTGATGGGGTTTGGCTGATTTATAATTATGATGTTAATTATGAAAACTCAGACTCTCTTTTCTGGGCATTTACCTATTGGAATTATGAGGAAAATGAGTATGATGGTGTTAAATCCTATTATTATGCTTGGGCAGGTATAGACTTTATGCATCCAACAAAAGAGGATGCTGGATACTACGATCCAACGGATATTACAATAGATGCTCATACCTATATTCATGAAACTGGGCATATGCTGGGGTTAGATGATTATTATGATTATGATGAAAATGCGGGCGTAAATTCTTATGGCTTTTATGGTTGTGATATGATGGATTTTAACATTGGGGATCATAGTGCAATTTCAAAGCTGTTATTAGGATGGGTTGCTCCTATTGTAGTAGAAGGGAAGGGGACTGGATCAATTGATTTGGCATCCTTTACAACCACTGGAGAATTTATTATTATTGCAGACCATACCTTAAACTCAATATATGATACCTACTGGACAATAGAATTTTATACAAACGATGGCTTAAATGCACATGATAAGCCCTATGACTCAAATCAAAATGCTTATGGTATTCGCATTATGGAAATTCATGCAGAAAAGAATATAGTTAATGGAATGGTCACAGAGAATTCAGGAACGTATCAAACAGGATTTAAATATGATAATTCAGATGAAAGTATTATGTTTGCAGATGGTATTTATGAAAAAGCCCCATCCGCATATAATGATTATTCAGTAGATGCAGATTGTTTATATCAGGCAAACGAAATAATGAAAAATGCCTCTGTTCCATTTGAATTAGCAGTTAATTCAATGACTAGTGAAAAGACTAATATTACTATCACTATAAAATAGGAAAAACAAAGCACTTAGATACGAAATCTAGGTGTTTTTTTTGCAATTAAATTAGAAAAACGTTATCAAAAGTAGATTGTTGTAAAAAAAATAAAAAATAGGTTGACAAAAAGGTTTAGGGGGGGGTACAATCATATTGTACAATAGTGATAAAAATGAATTGCTAAAGTATAAGAGAAGTTTTAAAAAAAGAAAAGGGAAGGTATATTTGTAAATGAAAAAAATTGTTTCAATGTTTTTATTACTTTGTGGTTTTTTAACATTGAGTGCTGTATTGGTAGAAGTCTATGCGGCAGAAATTATCAGTTACCGACTTGTAACTGATGCGTCAGAATTGACTTTGGGGTCAACCGTAATTATAACAGATACGAATTCAAAATTTGCTTTGGGAACAACTCAAAATTCTAATAATAGAGTAGCTGTTGCAATTACTACCTCTCCAGATGGAAGCATTCCTCAAACAGCTGATGTACAAGATATCATAATAGGAGAAGGAACTCAAGCAGATACTGTGGCCTTTAATGTTGGTAATGGCTATTTGTATGCTGCAAGTAGTAGTGGGAATCAGTTAAAAACAGCAACTGCAAAAACTGAAAATTCTGATTGGAAAATCACAATTGATCCAACAACATATGATGCTGAAATAAAAGCACAGGGTGCAAACACAAGAAATTTATTAAGAAAAAATTCCAGCAGTGCTTTATTTGCTTGCTATGGTTCAGGACAAACTGCTGTTAAAGTTTATAAAAAGCATGTTGAAAGTGCAGGAGTAGATGAAGTAGCTACGGTTAAATTTTATATGAATAATGGTACAGATGCCATAGTAAAGGAAGATACTGTATCTAAGGGAACTCCTATTTTGTTTCCGGAAAATCCATCTAGACTAGGATATGTATTCTTGGGATGGTTTGATGCCGCTGAAAATGGAAACAAGGTTGAAACTTTAGCACCAACTGAAAATACAAATTTATATGCTCATTGGGAAGTAGATGTATATCACCATTTAAGAATTGATAGTACAGAGCTTAATAAACTTCCTAATGCCAGTGGAAGTGGGTATGCACCATACAATGGATCCCATACTACATCAACTGGAGAAGAATTTTCTTCTAATCAGGTTATGGTCTCAACAGATGTTTTGCAATTCCAAAAAGATACAGGCTACATTTTCAATTCGTCTGCAATTTCTGGTACGATTGCCTATATTGCATTAGATATTGAGGAAGGAAGCTTTGTAGTTTCTACATCCGCTTCTATATTAAGCTCTAATGGAGAAAATGCACAAACAATAACTTCTGCAAATAATAAACTAGTTGTTACAAGTACAGATCACGCTTATTTCTATATTAAGAATAATACCTCTGGATCAGGTAAAGTGAAAGCTATTGATATTGCATATAATTATGTAGAACGTACTACTTATTCCATTACCTTTAATGCTGGAGATGGTGTTTCCTTTAAAGAAGGCAAGGGAACTACAATTGTAGCAAACAAAGGAGAGTCCACCACTATTGTTTTGCCAACGGCAGATGATTTGGTTCAAACACTTTATAAATATTCTATCTTGTCTTTATGGAATGGTCGTATCAATCGTCATCCAGGAGAGAGTGTTACTTTAGATGATGATATTACCTTTACTGCTATGTATGTAGCTCCTGAAAACTTAACTGTTGCTCAGGCGATAGAGGTGGCTGATATAACTGGAACAGCTGCTACAACCATTTCATTTTCAACTAGAGCAACAATTTCAGCAATTAATGGTAGAAATGTTTTAATATCTGATGAGAGTACTTCAGAAACTTTCGTAGTATATAATCCAAGTAATCTTTCTACATTAGCTGTTGGTGATATAATCACTGCAACAGGTAAGATTAAGACTTATAATGGTACAAAAGAATATGATGCACCTAAAGTAGTTGTAAATAAGCCTGCTTCTGCAAGTGTTTTTGAAACTCTGCAAACAAAAGCAAGTTTAAAATTAATGAACGACACTGTTTCAATCCGTTTTGGTAATTTGATTTCAGCAGAAGCATATAATTCCGCAGCAACTTATGGCGTAGTTGTTTCCTTAGATGGAGCTGCTTTGACAAACCTGACTGCTGAGGCAATAGAGGCATTAAAGGAAGCAGGACAGGGAGCTGTTTGTGTTCCTGTTAGAGTAAATGCTCAGGGTGTGGCTGATGCAAATGGAGAGTATTATCAATTTGCATTAGTTTTAAATGATGTGCCTAATACAGATTATAATGTAGAAATATTTGCTACGATGTATATGATTGTTGATGGAAATGTATATACTGCACAGATGAAATCAGCGTCTGTTAAAAGTGTTGCTTCTGCATATTTAGAGGGAGATACTTCTAAATTCTCAGCAAGTACAATAGAAATTTTAAATAGTTTAGTTGCATAAGTATAGGAGGATATGAAAATGAAAAAAAATTATGAAGCACCAGTAATTGTAGAAGAAGTAATAAGTGTAGAGGATATTGTTGCAGTATCCGTTGATTTAGGAGAATTACCTGGTGATGTGAATCAGGGATATCCTTGGGGCAAAGAATAATAGAATGGCACTACGCAAGTAGTGCCTACTTTTGCTTATTATAAAATATATGAGGTGATGCTTTTGAAAAGGTTTGTTAAGCTGATTCTAGTTTTTACAACATTATTAACACTATTTTCTGTTAATATTATTACAGGTCGTGCTATTTATGATAGTTCTAAAGCGACCAATGATGCTACCTTACTTGAATCATATTACAGAAATGTTAATACGAATCTAAGTGGAGAAGATTTTAGAAGAAATCTAAGTGAGGTTATTTCTGCTGGCTATCAACGTCATCCTTACAGTGGTGGTTCTTCAGATGTGGCTACCATTTTAAGAGAAAGTGATGCAGACCCTAGTGGAAATGGAAATGTTATTTGTATTTATACAGGATTGTCTATGCCATCTTCTCAGACTGGTGGTGCCTATGAATGGGATAAAGAGCATGTATGGGCGAAATCTCATGGTTTTCCAAACGATTCAGGTGTGATGAAGGAAGCCTTTAGTGATGCTCATAACTTACGACCCGCTTTGGCCTCTGTTAATAGAAGTCGATCAAATAAGGATCATGGAATTGTAACAAATCCTACTCGTACAGATTACGGAAATAAACAGAATGAAACTACATTTGAGCCTAGAGATGAGTCAAAAGGTGATGTAGCACGTATTATGTTTTATATGGCTACACGATATGGGTTTGATGAGGTTAGTTTAGCTTTAGTAGATGACACAACTACCTCAGCTTCTAGTCTAAATGGACGTTTTGGAAATTTGCAAACTTTAATTCAGTGGCATTATGACGATCCTGTTAGCCAAAGTGAGATATATCGAAATAATGTTGTATATGGTTATCAAAACAATCGAAATCCGTTCATTGATCATCCAGAGTATGTAGCTTTAGCTTATCCAAATGCACAGGGGGGCACAACAGTAGATGAAACGAAAGTAGATGCAGTTAAGCAAGCGATTTCTCGTTTGCCAGATGTCATAACTCTAGAGGATGCAGATGCTATTAATTCTGCAAAAGCAATGTATGATGCCCTAAATTCTTTAGAAAAAGCTAAAGTAGATAATTATGATACATTAAAAAATGCTTTAAATACCTTAAAGGCCTTACAAGAGCCAATTACTGAAACTCCAGATTATACTTATAGTGTGACCAGTAAAATATTTTCTAACGTGAATCAAACGACGGATTTAAATGGCTTAAGCTGGACTTTAGAGGGTACACCAACAAATCAAGAGGGATATATTGGGTTTTATCAAAATGCAAAGGGGATTCAGTTAGGTTCAGCCTCAAAGCCCTTTAGTAGAATTAAACTGACTTCATCAAAGCTTACTAAAATAACAAAAGTTGTGCTTTATGCATCAGGAGCCACAGGAATTAATGCCTCCTTAAGCTGTAATGTAGGGAATCAAACAGCAAGTGAAGCCTATTCACTCACCAAAGATAACGCAGCATATGAATTTATGTTTGAACAATCGAATGGTGCTGTATCCTTTTCAATAATAAATAATAGCGCTAAAGCAGTTTATGTTCAGCGAATGGATATTTATTACACAGAAGTAGATTTAGTTCCAGAAACCTTAATTTTGACAGAAACTCATTCTAGCTTAAAAGTAAACTATGATTCTGCAACCTTAGAAGCTACTGAGGTTAATTTGCGATTTGGTGTGAAGATGCTTGAGGATGCTTATCATCCTGATGCAAAATATGGAATAGTTATTGTAGATAGTAGCTTATCTAATCGTCTTGTTAGTGGTGAACAGAATTTTACAACAATAAATGATTTTGTTTCCAAAGAAAATTATCTTGAGATTTCTCCAGTTCGAGTAAATGAATCTGGAGAAGAGGATGCAAACGGAGCATATTACCAATTTGCATGGGTAATTACAAATATGGAGGGTCATTATGAGGACACTCTTTCAGCAGTAATATATATGGAATATAACAATAAGGTTTATTTTGGAATATCTGAAACAAATTCTTTAGTTAATGTAGCAACAAATTATTTAGAAGAAGATTTAATTCAAAATGAAGATTTGAAAATTGTACTACAAAAAATAATAAAAGGAAGCGAACAAGATTCTTCTTGGCTTCCATGGGTTTAAAAAGGGGAGGGAATAGAGTATGAAACGATTCAGTAAAGTAGTTATTACATTTGTAATGTTTTTAACATTGATTGGTGTAGCCGTTATACAAGGTAATGCCAGACCATCCACATATTTTGATGCAACATATTATACACAGAATATTCCAAGTGGATATTATGATGATGTTGATACATCATTAACAGAGGATGATTTTAGAAGAAATCTGAGTACGATTATATCAAGAGGATATGTAAAGCATTCTTATTCAACGAATAATGAGGTATTAACGTACACAGATCCAGATCCTAGTGGAAATGGCAAAATCATTTGCTTATATACGGGTCAGTCTTTAAGTAGTGGATCATGGAATAAAGAGCACGTTTGGGCAAAATCACATGGTTTTGGCACAGAATCATGGGAGCCTTATTCTGATGCTCATCATTTAAGACCCACGTTAAATTCAATTAATTCCAGCAGAAGTAATTCAGATTTTGGAGAGGTTTCTAATCCAACAGGGAAAGATAGCTATGGGAATCGTTGGACAAGCAATACCTTTGAGCCTCGCGATGAGGTGAAGGGAGATGTTGCTCGTATGATGTTTTATATGGCAACACGGTATGGCTATGTAGCCCCTTATAATCTAAAGCTTGTAAATGATTCAAATACTTCAATTTCCAAAGAAGGGAATGGACGCTTTGGAAATTTACAAACATTATTAAAATGGCATTATCAGGATCCAGTGAGCAAGGAAGAAATTTATCGGAACAATATTATTTATCAATTTTATCAAAAGAATCGTAATCCTTACATTGATCATCCTGAATATGTTGATTTTGCATATCCAAATAGTTATTCTTCCTCAATGGAAGTAGACGAGGCAAAGGTAAACAATGTTATCAGTTTGATTGGAAGCCTACCTACGATAGTCACATTAGAGCATAAGGATCAAATTAATGCTGCCCAAACAGCATATAATGCTTTAAATAGTCTTGAAAAACAAAGAATTGTTAATTATGCAGAGCTTGAAAGATGTTTATCTGCAATTCGTGACTTAGAAGGAGGAAGTACAACGCCACCTGATGTGCCAACAACTCAAGGCGATATTGTAATTGATTTTGAAACAGCTTTAGGAGTACCAAATTCATACAAAGCGGATGTTACCTTTACTGCAAGCGAAAAAGAGTTTTTTGCCTCTTATGCGTATTGTGGTGGTGCAAAGGATTTTCGATTAGGATATAATAAAACAGATCATGCATTAGATTCTAAATTAGGGATTACAGGGAATGGAGCATATTTAGAACCGCAATTTGATGTTGAGAATCTAAAATCTATGAATCTGTCTGTAACAGGAAAATATGGTACAACAAATTCTTGGTATGTGTTATTTAAGGCAAGTGGGTCAAATGCCTATACACAGGTAGCAACAGGAAATCCTGGTAGTGCTAGTTCTTATGATATAACTGCATCCCTTTCAACTCCTGCAAATGGACGATTTGTCATTGTAATTGTTGGTTCTCTTCCTAGAATTGTTATTTCAAAGCTATCCTTATATACTGGAACAGGAGGCAGTTCATCTAATCCAGGTGATTCTTTCCTTACCTCCTTCATTGCAGAACAAACATCAGCTAGTATCAAATTAGATTATAATGAAACAACAGGCGATGTTTTAGAAGCCAATTTACGATTTGGTGGAAGAATTAAGTCATCCTCATACAACAGCAATGCTACATATGGTGTGATTGTTTTTGATGCGGAATATGCAAGCTTGTTTGAACCAGGAGAACAACTAAATGAGTCAACTGCTTCTCATTTCGTGGGAGCTGAAAACTTTATTGAAATGACTCCTGTAAGAGTGAATCAATATGGAAAAGTGGATGCAAATGGAGCATATTATCAATTTGCATGGTCTATTACGAATATGGAAGGTCATTATTCAGATCAGCTTGTAGGTGTGATTTATGTTGAATATAATGGAAAATTATATTTAGGAAATTCAATAACTGCTTCATTGGCTTCACTTGCGAAAGGATATATAGACCAAAGCATTTTTACAGATCCAATAACAAATGTAGCCTTAAAAAGCTTATATCAATAACAAAAAAAGCAAATGTCAGTAGTTTGGCATTTGCTTTTTATTATCTTTTATGAGATGTTTACTTGTTCAAGTCCATCTGGTGTAAGCTCATAAGCTTCGTCAGCAATCTCTTCAATGAGCTTTCGATCATGAGTTACACATATAATCGCGCCTTTAAATTCCTTTAGGATTGAACGAATTACAGGGTTAGATAGAGGAGATAAGTTTCTTGTTGGCTCGTCTAATAACAGGACTGTTCTTTCCGTTAAAATCATTTTTGCTAAGAGAAGCTTAGCCTTTTGTCCACCTGAAAGATCTTTAATCTTAGCTTGCATTTCATGGTTTTGAAAATTCATAGCGCCCAATGTAGACATGATTTTTGATTTTATGATATTATCATATCCTAATTCCTCTTGAAGGTAAGCGACAGTAGATAGTTCTATATTCAGTTCATCTTCATAGCATTGTGGCATATATCCTAACTTGATTTCTGTCTTTTCTTTTATTTTAGCATATATATGCTTTAAAAGAGTTGTTTTTCCGCACCCATTTTTTCCAATAATGCATATATGCTTTGGACCAACAATCTTTAAATTGATTTTTTCTGCTAGAATCTGATTATTCATACCTAGTGTGAAATCTTGAAGATGAATTATGGTTTTTCCATTTGGAAAAATGATAGAAGGAGTAAAAAAGATATGAATTGCCTCTTCAGGCTGAGCATAATCAATGATGGGAATATGCTCTAGCTTTTTTTCCATGGCTTTGATGTTTTTCATTTTCTTTGCAAGAATTCTGCCCCAGGTTGGATCTCGAACGGCTCTGTCTAAATCATTTTCAACAAGGAGATGCAGATGCATTAAATTTTGTTTTTTTTCTTCCTTTTCCTTTCTTGTACGATAGGCATCTCTATTTTGCTGTTCAAGTTGTCTTGCTCTTAATTGAATGTAGGAAGAATAGTCCATTTTTATTAGAGTAAATTTCATCTCTGTTTTTCTTTTTATCTGCTCTAGATGAAGAATGATAGTAGCAGTATTAGAAAGAAGTGTTTCATCATGACTGACATATATGATAGGTGTAGAAATGCTTAAAATACATTCCTCAAAAAGTTTTAGTGTTTCTAAATCTATATCATTTGTAGGCTCATCTAGTAAAATAAGCTCTGGCTGATAGAAAAGAATTTTAATGAATTGTAGTTTTAGCTTTTCTCCTCCAGATAGGGTATTTATTTTTCTATTTTCGTCTAATATATTTAAATCCAAATTAAATTTTTTACAAAGTGTCTCAATTTCATAAATTTGATTATATATCTCGTATTGTGGAGTTTCCTCTGGCTGTCTAGTTATTAAATAGTCCATGGCTCCAAAGGAATACCATTCAAAAGAAAAAGTCTGCTCTAAATAACCAATACTATCCTTAGATATATCAGTATTTCCACTAAAATAGCAGTAGTCCTTGATTAAATTTTTATCATAAATGAATTTGATAAGTGTGGATTTACCATTGCCTTCTTCGCCAATAATTGCTAACTTATCCTGCTGTGATAAAGTGAATGTTAAGTGCTCTACTATCTTTCTACCACTTTTTAAGGATAAAGTAATATCATTAAATTTCATTTTTATAACACCTCATTTCTATGAGACACTATGAAAATAAAATTGGAATTGAATATATTATAGGCTTTAAATGCGCATTGTAAATCAGCACCCCTTTCCTTGTAAACGTATTATAGCACAAACAAACTTTACATTCAAGTTTGTTTAAAATAGAATTAAATAGTCATATTTTTAGAAGAACGCATAAAAAATTAAATTTTTCATGTACATACAAATCTTCATAAATTTTTCTTATTTTCCCTACATTTTGATAAAAAAGAAGAAAAACACTTAAAAAGAAAGAAAATGTCAAGTTTTTTTCTAAAATATGAGGTTAACATCGTGGAGTTTAACCTAAAGTTATAAGATAATTAGTATGGGTGATAAAAATTGAGCATTATTAATTATACAGAAGAAGAATTTAGACATAAACAGGTTTTAGGAAAAAGGATAGTAGAATTAAGGAGAGAAAAGAATTTAACTCAAGAGGAATTAGCAGATAAAATAAAAATTGCACCAAGGTCTTTAAGCGACATAGAAACTGGAAAGTGTTCACCTAATGCAATTATTATTTATAGAATAGCAAAGGTATTAAGTATTACCTTGACTGAATTTTATTCTTTTAATGAAAAGATTTCTCAAAAGTAGAATATTGAATTTTAAAGCATAGTCTTTCTATGCTTTTTATATTTTATCCCAGATAAAGAAGGATAGAATCACCTTCTTTTATTTTTTCTCCTGCATCAGGAGATTGATATATAACCTGATCTCCTTCTCCATAAAAGATATATTTGTAAAAAGAGGAGGATTTAATTTCTTTTTTTGTTTTTCCAATGTAATTTTCTACCTTATAGGTTGGCGTATCTAAAAACCATCTTAAATTTTTTTCGATTTGATTTTCGTAATCACGTTCTATTCCTAAATAATTTAAGGATTGTTCTATAATTTCTCCTACAAGAGGGGCTGCAACTGTACCACCATATTGTACACAATTTTTTGGATGATCTATGGCTAAATATACTGCAATTCTAGGATTGTTCATAGGAGCTAACCCTAAAAAGGACAGAATATATTCTCCACTTATATATCCACCAATAGAGGAGATTTTTTGTGCTGTACCTGTTTTGCCTCCTACTCTGTATCCTTCTATGAAAGCATTTCTACCTGTCCCTAAGGCACATACATTTTCTAAAGCGTATCGCATAAGACTAGAAGTCTTTTCACTGATTACCTGCCGCTTTACTTTTTTTTGATTGGTATATAATATTTCATCAGTATAATTATGAATTTCTTTTAGAAGGTAAGGCTCTAGAAGATTGCCTCCATTGGTAGCAGTGATAGCAGCCATAACAAGCTGAATGGGGGTGTAGGCACTGGTTTGTCCAAAGCTTTGAGTGGCAAGCTCCACAGGTCCACAATTCTTTTGACTCATAACGATTCCTTTTGATTCTCCTGCGATATCTATTCCTGTTTTTTCTGTAAAGCCATAAAGGTTTAGATATTTATAGAAGTTTTCAACTCCAATTCTGCGACCTAACTCCATGAATCCTGGATTACAGGAGTTTTGGATAACCTCTAAAAAGGTCTGAGAGCCATGACCTCCAGCCTTCCAGCATCGGATTTTTCTATCAGCCACAGTTGTGCTTCCTCCACAATAGAAGAAGTCATTCATATCAAATAAACCAAGCTCTAGTGCAACGCTATACGTAAATACCTTAAAGGTAGAGCCTAATTCAAAGGAATAAAAAATAGGAAGAATTCGATTATAAATGCTAGGATCATAATCCTGATAATGACTTGGTTCAAAGAAGGGATAGGAGGTCATCGCTAAAACCTCACCTGTCTGTGTATCAACAATAAGTCCCATTACCTGATCAGGATCATATTGCTCAATTGCATTATGAATTACACCATCAAGAATCAACTGAAGATTCATATCAATTGTCAAATACAGATTCATTCCAGGAGTTGATGCCTTATAAATGGAGGTTGTATCATGCATAAGATTTCCTTTGGCATCAGTATAAATAGATAATGCTCCTGTTTGACTAGTCAAATAGTCGTTATATTGATATTCTATTCCAGATAACCCTTGCATATCAATGCCACAGAAGCCTAGCACCTGTCCTAGTGTTGAACCATATGGATAGTATCTTTGAGAGTCAGCAGTTAAATATATTCCTGGTAATCCCAAGGAGTTAATTTTCTTTGCTTGCTCATCTGTAATTCGTCTTCCCTCAGGCTTAATAATTTCTAAGCTATTATTCTTATTTAAATGAGAAAGAATATCGCTAGTCTTGCAATTCAAGATTTCGGCAAGTGTTTTAGCAGTACTCTCTTTGTCCTTTACTTGTCTATTGATGGAGGCAACGGTATAGGCTAATTTGTTTCCTACGATAACTGTGCCATTGCGATCATAAATTAGTCCTCGACTGCTTTGAACAGGAATATCTCTTTTCCATAGTTCATTGGCTAAAATATTAATTTTATTGGAATCAATAAAGGTAATAAAGCCTAATTTGATAACTAAAGCTGAGAACAGAAGAATAAAAAAAATCATAATCATAAAAATTCTTTTTTTCAAGAAAATCACCTAATATAAAATATGGTATTGCTTAAATTTTCATAACAGGATAAAGAAAAAAGAGCCTTCAAAATGAAAAAATATTTTATATTTATGAACTATAATTTCATTTAAAAAGGATAGAAATGAAAAGAAATCTATAAAAAAGGGTCTAGGCAGTTCCTAGACCTCATCAGCTGTAAATAAATCAATTTCTTGTTTTAATTCCTCTAAAATATTTTCCTCTTTTATTTTTCTTATTATTACTCCCTTTTTGAAAAGAATTGCCTCATGGTTTCCTCCAGCAACACCTAAATCAGCTTCCTTAGCCTCTCCAGGACCATTCACTGCACAGCCCATAACAGCCACATGAATTTTTTTATTTATTGTGCTAAGGTACTCTTCAATTTCTTTAGCGATTGGTATCATATCATAAGCTGTTCTACCACAGGTAGGACAAGAGGTAAGTGTAGGTATATTTTCTAAATAGTGTAATTCCTTTAATATTTCTTTTGCTGCAATAACCTCTTTTTTTGGGTCGTCTGTAAGAGAAACACGAATTGTGTTCCCAATTCCTAAATCTAGTATCTTAGATAATCCGATGCTGGATTTAATTAACCCTTTAAAGGAAGTTCCTGCTTCAGTTATGCCAATATGTAGTGGGTATGGGAAAACCTCACTTGCAAGCTGATAGGACTGTAAGGTTAAATCAATAGAAGAGCACTTTAAGGATAAACAGATATTATGAAAGTCAAGCTCCTCTAAGATGGAAATATGACGTTTTGCAGCCTCTATCATATGCTCTGGAGTTGGTTTAGCAATATCCTTTGGAAGAGAACCACCATTGACTCCAATACGTATTGGAATGTTTTTTTCTTTACATAGCTTTACAATTTCTATAATCTTTTCTTTATTGGAAATGTTGCCTGGATTTAATCTGATCTTATCAACTCCCTGATGAATTGCTGTAATAGCTAGCTCAGGATCAAAGTGTATATCAGCTACTAGAGGAATATGAATTTGCTCCTTAATTTTTGCTATACTTAAGGCATCTTGCTCATCTAATATAGCAACACGAATGATTTCACAGCCAAGTTTCTCTAATTCTAGGATTTGTGCAACTGTTTCCTTGACGTTTTTCGTTTTTGTATTACACATACTTTGTATATAGATATGATTATTGCCACCAAATTTTAGATTTTTCACCATAAATTGGTTTGTTTTTGTACGATTCAGCATTTTTATCACCTTTTATATTATATCAAAGGTAAGAAAAGAAAAAAAGTAGTTGCATAAAATAATTTTATTTGGTATAATTCTAAAGGAAGTAATCTTTAAGTCTGGAGGGAAAGAAGAATGCGTGATTTAGTAAAACTCGTTTGTTCTGAATGTAAGAACGAAAATTACTATACAGACAAAAATAAGAAGACAACTCCTGAAAGAATGGAGATTAAAAAATATTGTCCTTTTTGCCGTAAGCATACAACACATAAGGAAAAGAAATAAGCTTTTAGAAGCTTTTTTTCTTTATATAATGATAGAAACAATTGTTACAGGAGAATTTCAAACCAATACTTACATCATATCAAATCAGGGTAAATGCGTTATTGTAGACCCAGGTCTGGATTTTGCATATGCGGCAGCAAAATTGAAAGAAAAGTATAAGGTTGAAGCAATCCTTTTAACTCATGGACACATTGACCATATTGATGGAATAAGATACTTTGATGTTCCAATTTATATTCATGAAGCAGAACTTGCATTTTTGGAAGATGCAAGTCTTTCCTTGTATCAGATGTTTGGAAGTAAAATGCCATTCCAAAAAGAAAATTTACAAGTCATACCTATCCAAGATGGAATGGAACTAAGGCTCATAGGATACACCTTTAAGGTTACACATACTCCAGGTCATACAAGAGGTAGTGTTATTTATAGCTACAATAATAAAATTTTAAGTGGAGATACTCTTTTTCACATGAGTATGGGAAGGACGGATTTTCCAACAGGAGATTCCTTGAAAATGAGATACAGTTTAAAAAGAATTCTTGAAGATTTCAAGGGAGATTATGATGTGTATCCAGGTCATGATTCTAAAACGACTCTTGGGCTTGAAAGAAGATATAATCCTTATTTATAAAGCTTAAGTTAAATATACTTAAGCTTTTTTGCAACTATGAATTGCGTGTATCTTTTGTTCATATATGATATACTGATTCTGTAAGGAAAGGAGAGATATAAAATGATTGATTTTAATCTTGTCGGAAAAAAACTTACAAAATATCGTAAAGAGTTTGGACTTACACAGGACGAAGTTGCAGAGCATCTATATGTTACTAGGCAATTGGTGTCAAAATGGGAAAAGGGGATTGGAGTTCCCTCAATAGATTGTCTTTTAGAGCTTTGTAGGCTTTATCAAACTAGCTTTGAAGATATCTTATGCCTAGATGAGTCAAATTAAGTCTTAAGAACAATGCTAGCTAAACTCTCTTAGGATTTACAAGTCCATCTATGTGAAGTAGAATCACATGATATGAAATGAATTAAAGTAAAGGAGATTTTAAAATGATTTATAAAAAAGTAGAGAAGGAAAATTGTATTGAGTTAGAGGAAATATCTTTTGAAGAAGCGGTAAAGCTTGCTTGGTCAAATGAGTTACATTTTGATTCAGAAATAGAAAGTATGAATTTTTACAAGGAAGTTCTTAAAAAGAGTCCAAAATCCAAACACGAGGAAAGAAAAAAAGATTCTGAAATTTATGAAATGCTCCCTTATCTTGCGGATGAGGATCTTCATGAAATCGTATCTTCTATAATTGATGAAGAAGATGGAAGTCTATATAAGACGATAGATATAAATGAACTATTGCCTTATCTAAGTGAAAAGGATGTAGATTTATTATTGATGAAGTCAGTTTCTGAGAATGATTTAAACCTTCCTTTTACAGAACTATTAACTTTTGCTTCTTCTAAAAGTTTATCAGGCTTAGTAGATGAATATGTGAAAGGAAACCTTCAGAATATAAATATGAATGAAATGTATCCTTATTTAGATAGTCAGGATATAAAAAGAGTCTTCCAATACTACTTATCTAAGAAGAAGGGGAGGGGAATATAAGTTATAGGATTACTCATTTTTGAAGAGGATAACTATCCTCTTCTATTTTTTTGGAAAAAAATAACAAAAATATATTTTTTAGCACTTTTTAATTGACAGTGCCAAACGAATGAGATATAATAATGTTGCACTAGGGAAAGAAGAGTGCAAAATTGAGGTGAAGAAATGTTAACGGATCGTCAAAAATTAATCTTAAAAGCAATTATTGAGGATTACGTTAGTAGCAATGAGCCTGTTGGATCTAAATCCTTAACAGAAAAGCCCTATTTGGATTTTTCATCAGCTACTATACGCTATGATATGCAGGATTTAGAGGAAAAGGGTTATTTGGAAAAGACCCATACCTCTTCAGGAAGAATTCCTTCTGAAATAGGCTATCGGTATTATGTTGATCATCTCATTATTAGGGATGAAACAGTTCTTGAGTATTTTAAATATTTGGATGAAATTTTTGATAATAAGCATCTTGTAAAAGAGGACGCTTTAAAAAAGATTGCAGATTTTTTAAGTGAGCTTACAGGCTACTATTCCATTATATTGGGATCTAGTGCTGATTTTGCAAAGGTAATGAAAATGGAAATTGTTCCTCTTTCTAATAAAGAAGCTGTTATGCTGATAGTAACAAATACAGGGCAAGTCCAATCCCAGAAAATTACAATCCCAGATGGCTATAATCAAGATGATTTATTAAAGATTATTCAAATGTTTGATAATGCGATGTATGATCATTCTGTATTTGAGATTAGAGAGATTCTTTCTAAGGAAGCAGCTAAGCCAAGGATTCGGCAAATGGTTGATTTCAGAGATGATATTTTAAATTTTATGATTAAAGGCTTTTCCAGATTCTTAAATACTGAAACATATGATTCTGGACTTTCTCGTTTATTTAATCAGCCAGAATTTCAGGATTATCAAATTATGCAGAAAATTCTTAAGGCAATTGATGATGAGGCTATCATTGATTTTGCTCAAAGCTCTGCTGGAAACTTGAAAATCCATATTGGAAAAGAAAATTCCCACGGACTTGAAAGTTGCTCAATAGTTACAGTTCCTTACTATATTGATGATAATGAGTATGGAACAATCATTTTAGTAGGGCCTACTCGTATGAATTATCGAGGAGTTGTTCCACTTTTAGAATATGTGGCTAAAAGTATGCCAAAATTATATAATAGGTAGGTAATGAAATTGACTGAAGAAATTAAAGAAGAAGTAAAAGAAAAAACAGAAGAAGAGCTTAAGAAAGCTAAAGAGGAATCTTCTAAGGAAGAAAGTAAAATCAAGAAGGAGAAAAAGGATAAGTATAAGGAGCAGATAGGTAAGCTTGAGGCAGAACTTAAGGACCAGCATAATGAGTATCTGAAGGTTTTTGCAGAGATGGAAAATACAAAGCGAAGACTTAAGGAAGAGGCAATTAAGGATAGAAAATATGCTTCTCAGAAGGTTATTGGAGAATTGATTAATCCAATTGATATGCTCTGTAAGATTGTATCTTCTCCAGCACCAACCCCCGAAATAGCTAATTATTTGATTGGTTTTCAGATGATAACAAATCAATTAATGGATATTTTAAAGGCTGAGGGTCTAACTGAGATAGAAGCATTGCATAAGGAATTTGATCCAAATCTTATGCAGGCAATGTCTACTGAATCCATAGAGGATGTAGAGGACAATATGGTAACCAAGGTAATGCAAACGGGTTATATGTATAAGGATCGCATTTTACGACCTGCAATGGTTGTAGTAAATAAAAAAAATAATGAGGAGAAACAGGAGGAAAAGTAATTATGTCAAATAAGGTTATTGGTATCGATTTAGGTACAACAAATTCATGTGTAAGTGTTATGGAGGCTGGAGAGGCTAAGGTTATTACAAATGCTGAGGGTGTAAGAACTACACCATCTGTTGTAGCCTTCAAGGGAGAAGAAATTCAGGTTGGAGATGTCGCAAAGCGTCAGGCGATTACAAATCCAAATACAGTAAGCTCTATTAAGCGTCATATGGGTGATTCTAGCTATCGTGTGGATATTAATGGGAAAAAATATACACCACAGGAAATTTCAGCTATGGTTCTTCAAAATTTAAAGAAGACAGCAGAAAGCTATTTAGGAGAAACAGTAGATAAGGCTGTAATCACAGTTCCAGCATATTTTAATGACTCTCAGCGTCAAGCTACAAAGGATGCAGGTAAGATTGCAGGTTTAGAGGTTTTACGTATCATCAATGAGCCAACTGCTGCTGCACTTGCATATGGTATTGATAAAACAGATAAGGAACAGACCGTTTTAGTATTTGATCTTGGTGGTGGTACATTTGACGTTTCTATTTTATCCTTAGCTGATGGAACCTTTGAGGTTTTAGCAACAGCTGGTGATAATGTATTAGGTGGAGATGATTTTGATAAGGCTGTTATGGATTGGCTAGTTGCTGAGTTCAAGAGTGAAAGTGGTGTTGATTTAAATCAGGATAAAATGGCTTTACAGCGTTTAAAGGATGCTGCTGAAAAAGCAAAGAAGGATTTATCAGGAGTTACCTCAGTAGAGATTAGCTTACCATTTATTTCTATGGGAGCTGCTGGACCTCTTCATTTGAACAGAACGTTATCAAGAACAAAATTTAATGAATTAACTGCTCATTTAGTAGAGCGTTGCTTAGGACCAGTACGTAGAGCATTAAAGGATGCAAAGCTTACGGCAAAGGATTTAGACCAGGTATTATTAGTTGGTGGTTCTACTCGTATTCCAGCTGTTCAAGATTTAGTTAAAAAGGAATTAGGAAAAGAGCCAAATAAGAGTGTTAACCCAGATGAGGTTGTTGCGATGGGGGCAGCCATTCAGGGTGGAGTTTTAACGGGTGATGTTAAGGATGTATTATTACTTGATGTTACACCACTTTCCTTAGGAATCGAAACTTTAGGTGGAGTATTTACAAAGCTTATTGAAAGAAATACTACAATTCCATGCTCTAAGAGTCAGGTATTCTCCACTGCGGCTGACAATCAGCCTGCTGTTGATATTCATGTTTTACAAGGTGAAAGACCAATGGCTGCTGATAATAAAACCTTAGGACGTTTCCAATTAGGAGATATTCCTGCTGCACCACGTGGTGTTCCACAGATTGAGGTTAAATTTGATATTGATGCAAATGGTATCGTTAATGTTTCAGCAAAGAACTTAGGTACTGGCAAGGAACAAAAGATTACCATTCAGGGAGGCTCTGGTTTATCTGATGCAGAAATTGAAAGAATGGTAAAAGAAGCAGAAGAAAATGCAGATGCAGATAAGAAGCGTAAGGAAGAGGCTGATTTAATCAATGAAGCAAATCAGTTGATTTTCCAAACAAAGAAAGCTTTAAATGATCTTCAAAATGTTGATCCTACGGAAAAGGAAAATGCAGAAAAATTATGTGATGACCTACAAAAGGCATTAGACAAGAATGATATGGCTGATATTAAAGAAAAGAAAGAAGCCTTAGAGAAGGTTGCACAGGATATTGCTGTAAAGGCTTATCAGCAAACTCAGGGTCAGCCACAGCCAGAGGACCACACAGAGGAAAATTCTAAGAAGGACAATACAGTAGACGCTGATTTCTCTGATGTACAATAATAGAAATATAGAATTTAGGAAGGGACCTTTTGGCCCCTTCATGCTTATGAGGTGAGCAAATGGCTAAGAGAGATTATTATGAGGTGCTAGGACTATCAAAAGGGGCTAGTCAGGAGGAAATTAAAAAAGCCTATCGACAGCTTGCAAAAAAATATCATCCTGATATTAATAAGGAACCTGGTGCAGAAGAAAAATTTAAAGAAATAAATGAAGCGTATGATACGCTTTCTGATGAGCAAAAAAAGGCTCGCTATGATCAATTTGGATTTGATGATCCAATGGGTGGTGCAGGAGCTAGTGGCTTTGGTGGATTCGGTGGAGGCTTTAGTGGCTTTGGCGGATTTGAAGATATTTTTTCCTCCTTTTTTGGTGGAGGCTCAAGAGCACAACAGAATGGACCTAAGCAAGGGCAGGATGTTGAAAAAACAATGGTCATTAGCTTTGAGGATGCAGTATATGGTTGTAAAAAGAAAATTCGTTTGACCGTAGATGATGAGTGTACCTCCTGTGGTGGAACTGGTGCTTATTCTAAAAGTGATATCAAAACTTGTCCAAAGTGTAAGGGACAAGGAAGAGTATTTGTTCGTCAACAGACCATTTTTGGTCAGTCTACGGTTCAAACAACCTGCTCTGAATGTGGAGGTTCAGGAAAGATTGTAACAAAGAAATGTGATGCTTGTGGCGGAAAAGGAAGAATTAGAAGAACTAAGGATGTAGAGGTAAATATTCCAGCAGGTATAGATACAGGAATGACTTTGCGTATGGCAGGTTGTGGAGAGGCTGGAATAAATGGGGGATCTCCAGGAGATTTATACATTAATTTTACGGTTACTCCTCACAAGAATTTTATTCGTGAAGGGTCTGATATTATTTTAAATATTCCTATTAGCTTTACACAAGCTGCTCTAGGAGATTCTATTGAAATTCCTACCATTGATTCTCCAGTAATGTTGAAAATTCCTGCGGGGACTCAGTCTGAAACCCGCTTCCGTCTTCGTGGAAAAGGAACAAAAAATCCAAAATCCTCTTCCTCATCACGTGGTGATCAATTTGTAATTGTCCATGTGGAGACACCAACGAATTTGACACCAGAGGAGAAGGATTTACTAACAAAGTTAGGAAATGTCGAAAAAAAGGAAAAAAAATCTCCTTGGGAAAGGTTTAAAAATTTATTTCAATAAAAAAGAAATGGGTAAATTTGATTTTGCCCTTTTTCTTTTGTAAGAAATCTTGATAAACTAGAATAAAATTGATATAATTTATTTGATATTTGCTTGGAGGTAGATACAATGAAGGAATTTGAAAAATTATTATTTGAGGATACGAAAAGAAGAGAAACACAAAAGGCTTTAACTGAAATAAAGTTAGGTCTTTTTGAACAAAGGGAAGAAGAAACTTTTGATTATTCTTTATACACTAAAATGACCTATTCTAAAAAGTATAAGGGACTTTATGACTTATATCAGAATAATGAAACCTTTGAACTTGTTATGGTATGCCCTCTAGTAGAAAATAATAAAGGGGATTTTAACGAACGTAAGGATTTAACTCCTTATGCTTATGATGTTCTTTATTTAGATTATTTAGATGATGAGGCTTATGCTTTAGTTAAGCAGGCAGCTGTTCATGAAAAAAGCAGATTTATTGATGTGTTTTATTATAGCTCAATTGTAGTCTATTTTGTGTTCTTGGCACTAACCATAGGAGCAACAGCATATGTTTCTTCAACTATGGCTAATGGATTTGAAAATTCATTGATGCTATGTGGTGCTTTATGGGGCTCTTTAGTTCTATTTACTGCTTTATTACCTATTTTATTGATTCAATATCGCAAATTTAAGGCACAGTAAGATGCAGAAGTTTTTTATTTCTTTAGAAGAATTTGAAGCTTTGAGTCTTCCTAAGGATGTCACTTATCAAATCAAAAATGTGTTGAGAGGCCAAGTATCAGATCAGTTTTTGCTTGGGGTAGAGCCTAAGACTTATTTAGCTGAGATAACAGAAATTGGAAATAAGGAGATAAAATTTCGAGTTGTTAAGGAAATGGCTGGCAATTTTGAATTGCCAGTCTTTGTGTCTTTATTTCAAGGCTATCCAAAGGGGGATAAGCTTGAATCTATTATCAAATATGGAACACAGCTTGGTATTTCTGAAATTCATCCTACTTTGATGACAAGATCTGTTTTTAAGCTAGATCCTCAAAAAAAAGAAAATAAGCTGGAACGTTTAAATAAAATTGCTAAGGAAGCTGCTGAGCAATCCTTTAGAAATATTGTTCCAAGAGTTAAGGACATAGAAAATTTAAAGAACATTGATTTTAAAGAATATTCTATAAAATTACTTTGTTATGAGGAAAGTGCAAAAAAGGGAGAAGAATCTGCATTTAAAAAAGCAATTCAAGGATTATCTTTCAATGATAGAATTGCTGTTGTTGTTGGACCTGAGGGAGGAATAACTCCAGAGGAGGCTTGTTATCTAGAAAGTCAGGGCTTCGTTAAAGTAGGATTAGGACCACGAATTATGCGCACAGAAACAGTAATTTATTATATACTTTCAGCAATAAGCTATGAATGGGAATTAGGAAGATGAAGAAAATAGGATTTATTACATTAGGGTGTAAAGTAAATATTTATGAATCTAATGCATTAAAAAATGAATTGATGAAAAGAGGCTTCCTTGTGGGAGAGCCAACTGAGGCTTGTGATGCCTATATAATTAATACCTGTTCTGTAACAAATATGGCAGATGCCAAAAGTAGAAAAATGATTCATCGTGTGGCTAAGCTAAATCCAAATGCTATCATATGTGTTATGGGATGTTATAGTCAAACGAATCCTGAAGCTATGAATCTTGAAGAGATTGATATTCTTGTTGGAAATGGAAATAAGCTTGAGCTTATTTCTATGCTAGAGGAAAAATTACTTGATCGTTCCATTCAAAAACAAGTTAAGCTGCTAGATATCTTGAATTATAAAGAGTATGAGCCTCTTGAGGTTACAACCTATGATCATACAAGAGCCTTTGTGAAAATAGAAGATGGATGTGAGAATTTTTGTACCTATTGCATTATTCCATTTGCTAGAGGTCCTGTACGGTCAAAGCCAATAGATGAAGTGATTATGGAAATCTCACGTATTGTCCAAGAAGGCTATTTAGAGGTTGTACTTGCTGGAATTCATACAGGAAGGTATGAAGATCATGGGAAGCATTTATCTGATTTGGTAGAGCGTATTTTAAAAGAGGTTCCAGGGTTAGAGAGGTTGCGACTTTCTTCCATAGAAATTAATGAAGTGGATGATCATTTTATTAAGCTTATGAAGAATTCTAGGGTACTGGCTGACCATCTTCATTTGCCCCTTCAAGCAGGAAGCAACCTTGTATTAGAAAAGATGGAACGAAGATATGATTTAGATTTTTTTGAACAAAAGGTTGAAAAAATAAGACAGGCTCGTCCAGACATTTCTCTTACTACGGATGTTATTGTTGGCTTTCCTTATGAGACAGATACGGAATTTGAATCCTCCATACAATTCATTAAAAAAATAAAATTCAGCAAGCTTCATGTTTTTCCATACTCAATGAGAAGAGGAACCAAAGCAGCTACCTTTCCACAGATTCAGGATGGAATCAAAAAAGAACGAGCAACAAGACTTCTATCATTATCAAAGGAGCTAGAGGCAGACTATGCAAAGCAATTCCTTGGGAAAATTGTAGAGGTTATTGTAGAACAAAGTATATCTGCTGAGCTTATGATGGGACATACCAGTAATTATTTGCAGGTGTATCTTCCTATAAACGAACAACTTTTAAGAAAGAAAATTTCAGTTCGCATTGAGCGTATTGAGAAAGAAAAGATATTTGGAAGAGTCATTTAATGGGTGAAAATGATACATTTTTATTTGAATTTTATCTTTTTTACAACATAGCTTGAATTTTTATAAAAAATTCTTTACATTTGACATGAGTTTATGTATAATATTATAGGAATTCGTCCTTGGAAGGAGGCTTAGTCATGCCAAAAACTGTTGTACGTGAAAAAGAAAGCATCGAAGATGCATTACGTAGATTTAAAAGAGATGTTTCTAGATCTGGTAACCTTCAAGAGGCGAAAAAGCGTCAATATTATTTAAAACCTAGTGATGTTCGCAAGCAAAAACGTCAAGAGGCACGCAAGAAGTACAAGTAAGAAAAGGGGCATTTTTGCCCTTTTATTTTTTAAACGAAAGGAAAAGTAAGATGAAAAAAATTTTTATGATGGGCGACTCAACAATGAAATATAATAATATTTATACTTATCCACAGGTTGGATGGGGACAGGTATTACATCTTTTTGCAAAAAATGATTGTTTGATTGAGGACCATGCAGAGAATGGAAGAAGTACCAAAAGCTTTTTAGAGGAAGGCAGATTTGATTGTATTCTTCGTCGCTTACAGCCTGGAGATTATGTGATTTGTCAATTTGGACATAATGATGAAAAAATACAGGATCCAACTCGTTATACAAAACCTTATGGCTCCTATCAAGCCAATCTCAAGCTTTATGCGGATGAAGTAGAAAAAAAAGGTGGACATATTGTCTTTTCAACCTCAATTACAAGGCATAAGTTTGAAAATGGAGTATGTGTGAATTCTCATCAGGAGTACCCTGCTGCAATGCTTGAGTTTGCTCAAAAGAATGGATATACCTGTATTGATTTGAATCAACTGACTATGGAACTATATACAAAACTTGGAGAAGAAGCATCAAAAAAATTTCATATGATTTTTCCAGCAGGTACCTATGCATGTCATCCAGAAGCTAAGGAAGACCATTCTCACCTAGTTATGGAGGGAGCCCTTATGGTTGCAGAACTCTTTGTTCGTGCTTTGGCACAGACTAAGGATCCTATCAATGAATGCTTTCTTGATTTGACAACAAAGGATCCTATTGATGAAAAAATGTTAATGGATTAGCACTATGATTTTTCATAGTGTTTTTTCTTTTTTCTTTTCCATGGAAGTCTAGGCTCCCAAGGAGCATAAAAGGAAAGATCCTTTTTTGATGTCTTTAGTACATTATAAATAATACCCATCATAAACATAGATATAACAAGACTTGAACCTCCATAGGAAACAAAGGGTAAAGTAACTCCTGTAACAGGGATTAGTCCAATAACAACAGCTATATTGATAAAGACCTGAATCATAAGGAGTGAGGTAAAGCCAAAGACAAGATATCCAGCAAAGGTATCCTTTGTAGATCTTGCAAGCTTATATCCTATAAAGATAAGCACTCCAAATAATCCAATCAGTATAATTCCTCCAAAAATCCCTAATTCCTCAACAATAATGGCAAAAATAAAATCATTTCCTGGTTCTGGAAGATAGAAGTATTTTTGTTTAGATTTAAATAGACCATATCCAAATAAAGAGGCAGGAGATATAGCATATAAGGACTGAATGATTTGAAATCCACTTCCAAGGGGATCCTTCCATGGATCCATAAAGGAGATAATTCGTTCTAAACGATAAGGTGCGGCTAGAATCATCAAGGTTAATCCTGTTCCTGCTGCTAAAAGCCCTATTAGAATATTCTTTAATTGAAATTCACCAATAAAAAGAAGAAAGACAATACTTGCTACCATAATTAGACCGCTTCCAAAATCTGGTTGTAAAAGAATTAGTCCAAAAATTATACCTACAAATAGCATATAAAAATAGAAATAGCGATTCTTCTTAAGAATTCCATAATTTTTAGATAAAAACTTAGCTGTAAAAATGATTAATCCAAGCTTCATAAATTCCGCAGGCTGAATGGAAAAGTCCCCAATTCCAATCCAAGATCTGGCTCCTCCACGAACAATCCCTATTCCAGGGATTAATACAAGGATTAGAAGGAGTAAGCAAGCAAAAAAAATCTTGTTGGCATGCTTAAGCCAAAAGGTGTAAGGTATTTTAGCAGCTATGATATAGCCAAAAAGTCCTACCCCAAAAAACAAGGCCTGTCGTAGAAGATAGTAATATGGGTTTCCTGTCTTGTATTCTGCCCAGATGCTTGAAGCAGAATATATCATTACAAGTCCTAATCCAATGATTGTAAAAAGGATACAGTTGTATAAAAGTAGGTATTTTTTCATAGCATCACCAAAAAATTTTATGCTGAAAGTATTGAATTTATTAGAAAAAGAAGTATAATAATAACAATTGCGAATGAGTCGCAAATTGAGGTGGAAGATGTATCAGACAAGTCATCAAAAAAAATTATTTCAATATTTTAAATCTCATCCCACAGCTTCCTTTTCAGCTAAAAGCTTAATTGAGGAATTTAAAGGACAAATAAATAAAGCAACCATATACCGAAAACTCTTATGCTTAGAGGAAGAAAAGCTCATTCATAAGAGCTACAACCCAAAAAGCAAGGGGTATGAATATCAATATGCAAAGGATTGTGATCATCACTTTCATCTATTATGCAAGCATTGTGGAAAAATAATGCATTTAAAATGTGATGAGGTAAATGGCTTTATTGAGCATCTTTTCTTAAAGCATTCATTTCTTATAGACCAAGGAGAAACACTCCTTATGGGATTATGTGAGGAGTGTAAGAAGTATGCTTGATATTTTTTTAGATGCACTTATTGATAGCTTGAAGGTTTTTGGTATTGCTTTTGTTCTTTATTTCCTTTTCTCCTTTGTGCATGAACGTGTAACGGCGTCTTTTCAAAAGCATAAGGGTGTATCTCCTTTGCTAGGAGCCAGCTGTGGATTAATTCCAGAATGCGGAATATCTGTGGTGGGTGCGGATATGTATCATAAAAAGCAAATTAGTATGGGAACGATTCTGGCCATTTTTTTTGCTTGCTCAGATGAAGCACTTTTTATCCTTTGCAGTGATTATAAAAAAATAGCGTATATGATTCCATTGCTAGCCATAAAATGGATTTGTGGTATGGGAATTGGATATCTAGTAGATGCTATATTTAAAAGGAGGGAAACGATTGAATCTGCTCTTCTAAAAGTGGATTGCTGTGAGCATCATCACAATCAGGAAGGCTTTTTGTTAAAGCATTTGCTTCACCCTTTTTTGCACTGCTTAAAAATTTTTATGTATGTTTTGATTGTGAATCTCTTTTTTGGAATTCTTGTGCATTGGATAGGAGAAGAACAAATTATAAGCTTTTTAAGTAGTAATGAAGCTCTTGCACCTCTTTTTGCAGGCCTCATAGGCTTGATCCCTAATTGTGCAGCAAGTGTTTTAATGAGTGAGCTTTTCTTGTTGAATGGCCTATCCTTTGGTGCTTTAGTAACTGGATTAAGCGTAAATGCAGGAGTAGGGTTAATCTACCTATTAAAATTTAAGGAAACTAGAAAGAATGCTTTATGGATGCTTTTGATATTATTTCTTTATTCTTTATGCATAGGCTATATCCTGTTTGCTATAATGAAAGGAGTTTAGAAATGGAAGAACAATATAATAAGGCCAAGTCCTGTTTTGAAAATAAAGATTATGTAGAGGCACTGAGGCTATTTTCAGAAATAGATTATTTAGATAGTAAAAAAATGGAAAATGATTGTATTGATATTCTTGAGGATTTAATCTTCTATTCTAAACGGAAGGTTTCTTTGGCATATTTAGAAGATCTAGCCTTCTACAAGGATTATTGCTATTTTGAAGATGCTTATAAAAGAAGAAGAGTGAATTTGATTTCTAAAATATTAATGTTTGGAAGTGCAATTGCGGGCACAATCATTTTAATTATTCTGCTGATAATATAAAAAAAGAGAATCTAAACAGATTCTCTATCATTTTTAAATGGTGACCTGTACGGGGTTCGAACCCATAAATGCATGCGTGAAAGGCATGTGTGTTAACCGTTTCACCAACAGGCCAGCTTTCTTTGTCGCTCATTTATTATAACATAATTCATTTTCAAGTCAACCCCTTTTTTTAGAATTTTAGAATTTTCTTTTTGATTTCTTCAAAAAAAATAATGAAAACACTTACATTTAGCATTGAAAAATGATATAATAAAATTAGAAAATAGGAGTGTCAGGAGGAAAAACTATGAAATATGTAATTACGATTAGTCGTGAATATGGCAGTGGTGGTCGTTTTATTGGAAAGTTGATTGCTGAAAAGTTAGGGATTGCCTTTTATGATTCTGAGCTTTTAACGAAGGCTTCAAACTTATCAGGTATATCAAAAACCTGCTTAGAGAACTATGATGAAACTAAGGAAAGTGCCTTTTCCTATGCACAAGGCTTATATGGAATGGATATGTCTTTAGGACAAAAGGTATTTTTAGCTCAGTTTGAAACTATTAAAAAGATTGCAAGTCAGGAATCCTGTGTAATTGTAGGTAGGTGTGCAGACTATGTGTTGAAAGAAAATCCTAATGTGGTTAAGGTTTTCATTTGTGCTCCTATTGAGGATAAAATTGAACGTGCAGTAACCTATTACAAAATTAATCCTGCGAAGGCAGCAAGTATTATATCTAAGAAAAACAAAAAAAGACGCTCTTATTATAATTTCTATACAGACAAAGAGTGGGGAAAGCCAGATTCTTATGATTTATGTGTCAATTCTAAAAATGGGATAGAAACGGCAGTAGAAGCAATCTGTGCATATACAAAAAGAAGATTTAATCTTGATTAGATAATGCTCGCTATAATGCGAGCTTTATTTTATATAAAAAAGTAAGGAGAATAGAATATGAGTTTTAGAGCTTTAGATTATAGTGTTAGTGTAATTGCTTTAAAAAAGGATGAGAATTTATATGGAATGACCTGTGCTTGGACAATGCAGGTGGATTTCGATAAAATGGTTTGTCTGCTAGGAAGTCAGAGTCATACAGGAGCGATTATTAAAAAGGGTGACTTTGTTGGAATATCTGTATTATCTAAAAATCAAAAGGAGCTTGCCATCCATTTTGGAGAGAATCATTCTACTGAAAAAAATAAATTTGAGGAAATAAAATATCATATCAAAAATGGAGCTATTATGCTTCCCTCATCAACTAGAACATTATGTTGCAGAGTTCTTGATGTGCTTCACTTAAAAGGGATAGAGGAGGACTCCTTGATTTATGTTGAAATCTTAGACAAGAAGGAAAATGGAGATGATTTTCTTCATTATAGTGAACTATAATGTATAAAGTGGACTTACATCAAAGGAATGAAACCGTTGCTTCTGCTCTTTATAATTTGAAGGAATCTATTCGCATTGCTAGGAGTAGTAAAGACCATGTTCTATGCTTGGTTGTTGGCTATGGCAGTACAGGAGGGACACATAAAATAAAAACGGCTGTATTAGAACAGCTTAGGGAGTATAAATCAAAAAATCAAATTCGAGATTTTATAATAGGCTCTGAAATAGACATATTTAATGCTAACTATCAAAAATTGAAGGGAAAGGAGTTTCTGGATGAGGACTGTAAAAGAAGAAAAAATCCAGGAGAAATACTTGTTATTTTATGAAATATAAAACAGAAATTTCAGGATTAGAGCTATTTGATGCGACAGAGGAAAATCTTGAGGATATTTTATTTTTGATTCATCAGATTGCTGAATATGAGAAGATGAGCCAGGAGGTCGTTGCGTCAATAGATTCTTTAAGAGAATCTCTTTTTGTAAGAAAAAGAGCCTTTGTAATTCTTGCAAAATATCAAGGGAAAATTGTAGGCTATATGCTGTACTTTTATAATTATTCAACATTTGTTGGAAGAGAAAATATTTATTTAGAGGATTTGTTCCTTTTGGAGGAGTACCGCCATTTGGGGATTGGAAAAGCTTTATTTAAGGTTTTGGCTGGGATTGCCCTAGATGAGGGATGTAAAAGAATTGACTGGGTTTGTCTACATTGGAATGAGCCTAGTTTAAGATTTTATCAAGCGATTCAGGCAAGTCGTCATGATGAATGGGTTCTTCACCGACTGGAAGAGGAAGGGATAGCTCTTCTTGCAAAATAATACTTCCTAAAGCGCTTTAATAGTTTTACTATTAAGGCGTTTTATGTTATAATGAATTGGTTTAACAAGGAAAGTGATGAAAATGAAGGAAATTAAACAATTTGATGTTGTGATTTTAGGCGGAGGTTTGGCAGGAATCTATACAGCCTTATCTTTAGATTCTAGTTTACATATTGGATTATTCATAAAGGATGCGATTGAAAGAGGCTCATCAAATTTGGCTCAGGGCGGTATAGCTGCTGAGGTAGAATGGGATGAGGAACGGATTAAGGAGCATTATGAGGATACCTTACGTGCAGGTTCTTATTTAAATGATCCTTTAGCAACAAAGATTCTTGTTGAGGAAGCAGGTAAGCATATCAAGAATTTATTATCTATTGGAGTTCATTTTGATAAGAAGTCAGATGGATCTTTAGTAACCACTTTAGAGGGTGGACATAGAAGTAGAAGAATCTTACATGCAGGTGGAGATGATACTGGAGCTCATGTGATGAAGGATTTGCGTGAGGCCTTGTATTGTCGTGAAAATATTGACGTTTATGAGGATGAAATGGCAATTGAAATTCTTCATAATGAAAATAAGGCTTTGGGTGTCATCGTGATTAACCAACAAAATGAAGAGGTCTATGTTCTTGCAAATCGAATTGTTCTTGCTACGGGCGGAATTGGTGGAATTTATAAAAAATCAACAAATGAGAAAATCGCTTGTGGTGATGGAATTGCTATGGCTGCTCGAGCAGGAGTTATAATTAAAAATATGGAGTTTGTTCAATTTCATCCAACAGGTTTTTATGTGGAGGATCAAATTGGGAAAACCTTTTTGATTAGTGAGGCTGTCCGTGGAGAGGGAGGAATTTTACGTAATATTGAGGGAGTACGCTTTATGGAAAAATATGATAAGGAGCGTATGGAGCTTGCCCCAAGAGATGTTGTTTCTCAGGCTATTCATCGAGAAATGTTTGATACATGGAGTGATCATGTCTATTTAGATATCACTCATAAATCTAAAGAATTTTTAATGAATCGTTTTCCTACCATCTATCAGCATTGCCTAGAGTATGGCATTGATATTTCAAAGGATTATATCCCCGTAGCTCCCGTAGAGCATTTCTTGTGTGGAGGAATTGATACTGACATCAATGGAAAAACAAGTATGGATAACTTATATGCGGTTGGAGAGTGTGCAAATACTGGAGTTCATGGAGCCAATCGTCTTGCCTCCAATTCCTTGCTAGAATGCATTGTTTTTGCAGGAAGAATTGCAGAGGTTATCAATCAGGATAAAAGTTCTTTTGGTAAAATTGATGTCATTTTGCCAGATATGGTCTTCACTCATAAGAAATTTAATTTTAAGGATATTCGTGTAGAGATTAGAGATGTAATGAGCAAATATGGCTTCATCGTTCGTAAGGAGGAAGATTTATTACTTGCTAAAAAGCTTCTTACGAAGCACTATAATAACTTGAAAAAGATTAATGTATTTTCTAGGTATTATTATGAAACCATTAATATGGTAACTGTTGCTCTTCTTATTATAGATCAGGCACTTGAAAGAAAGGAATCTGTCGGCTGTCATTGTCGATTAAATTAAGGTGAAAAATATGAAGGATTTAATTAAAGAAATCATTGAGCATGCTTTAAAGGAAGATATGCCTAAGGGAGATATTACAACAGATCATTTAATTCCAAAAAATCATCAATCTAAGGCATATTTTATTGCAAAGGAGAATGGAATTCTTTCTGGAATTGAGGTAGTTGAGAAGGTTTTTCAAGTTTTAGGGGGGAAGTATCAGCTGTCCTTTACCCTAAAGGATGGAGATTTTGTAAAGGAAAAACAAATCTTTGGTACAGTAGAAGGAGATACTCATACGATACTTAAAGCAGAGCGGGTTGCTTTAAATTTGATTCAGAGAATGAGTGGTATTGCTACTACTACGCATTCCTATGTAGAAAGGCTTGTTGGAAATTGCAAAATTTTGGATACCAGAAAAACAACGCCTAATTTAAGAATTTTAGAAAAACAGGCTGTTCGAGATGGCGGCGGTACAAATCATAGATTTTGTCTTTCTGATATGGTGATGATTAAGGATAACCATATTGATGCGGTTGGCTCTATTACAAAGGCTGTTGCTCTTGCAAAGGAGAAAACAAGTGGTGTTCAAATTGAGGTTGAGGTAGAAACCTATGAGCAATTTTTAGAAGCCTTGTCTACTCCATGCGATATTATAATGCTAGACAATATGCCAAATGAATTAATGAAGAAATGTGTTCTTGCCAATCAGCATCAAAAGAAGCTGGAGGCTTCTGGGAATATGAATTTGGATAGAATTACGGAAGTATCTGAGCTGGGGGTTGATTTTATTTCAGTAGGAGCCTTAACTCATTCTGTTAAGTCTTTAGATATTTCATTAAAGTTTCATTAGGAGAAAAAAACTATGAATTATGTTTTAGAAATTAATCGTTTAAAAAAGGAAAAGAATGCTGTCATTTTGGCACATTATTATCAAGAACCAGAAATACAGGATATTGCTGATTATTTAGGAGATAGCTTAAATTTAGCTCAAATTGCTATGAATACCTCTGCTGATATTATTATTTTTTGTGGTGTGCATTTTATGGCGGAAACTGCTAAAATACTCAATCCATCTAAGAAGGTTCTATTACCTGTTCTTAAGGCTGGATGCAAAATGGCGGATATGATTTCGCCTACTGCTTTAAAGCGATATAAGGAGGAGCATCCAAATACGAAGATTATTACCTATGTAAATAGCACAGCTAGTGTTAAGGCTTTAAGTGATTGTATTTGTACTTCTACAAACGCACTTAAGATTATTAGACATTATTTGGATCAGGGAGAATCTATACTATATTGCCCAGATCAGAACCTGGGAAAATATGCTATGGCTTTAGAGGGAAGAAACTTTGAGGTATGGAATGGTTGCTGTCCAATTCACCATTTTTTAGATCCAGAAAAGCTTTTAGAATTAAAGAAAAAAAATCCAAATGCTAAGGTACTAGCTCATCCTGAGTGTCAGCAAAAAATTTTAAGTCTTGCGGATTATGTAGGTTCTACAAAGCAACTTTTAGAATATGCAGTTAAAAGTGAGGATAAGGCTTTTATCGTTGCCACAGAAAAAGGTGTTATTCATGCGATGCAGAAGGCTTGTCCAGATAAATCCTTTATTCTTGCGAGTCCCACCCTTTCTTGTAGAAGTATGAAGTACACAAAGCTAGAGGATGTATATGCTTGCTTAAAGGATGAAACAAATGAAATTATAGTGGAAGAAGAGATTGCTGCATCTGCTAAGAAAGCCTTAGATCAAATGATGAAATTATCTTAGATTGGAATTATAGATATGAGTGTATTAAAGGTTACTGATGTTTCCTTTTCCTTTGGAAATAGAACAATTTTGGAGAATGCTAGCTTTGTTTTACAAAAGGGTGAGCATGTTGGATTAGTTGGGTTAAATGGAGAAGGAAAAACAACATTTATTAAAATGATTACAGGAGCATTGACTCCAGATAGTGGAAAAATTGAATGGTGCAAAAGAATAACAACGGGGTATTTAGACCAATATACGACCTTAACTAGGGGAAAGAGCATTCGTGAGGTTTTACGTGAAGCTTTTCAGCATATGTATGATTTGGAACAAGAAATGAATCAAATGTATGAGCAAATGGCTTCTTGTTCACCAGAGGAAATGGAAGCATTGTTAGAGGATACAGGAGAAATTCAATCTGAGCTAGAGGCTTCTGGTTTTTATTCCTTAGAGGCTAAAATAGAAGAGGTTGCCAACGGCTTAGGATTAGGAGATATTGGTTTAGATCGGGATGTCACAGACTTAAGTGGTGGACAACGCTCAAAGGTACTTCTAACTAAGCTTTTACTTGCCCAGCCGATGATTTTAATTTTGGATGAGCCAACAAACTTCTTAGATGAAAATCAGATTACATGGTTAAAAAATTATCTTGCAAACTATGAGAATGCCTTTATTCTTGTTTCTCATGATGTTTCCTTTTTGAACAGTGTCATCAATGTCATTTATCATATGGAAGATGGAACTCTTACAAGATATACAGGAAATTATGATGGTTTTATGCAAATGTATGAGCTTAAAAAAAGGCAACAAAACATTGCTTATGAGAAGCAACAAAAGGAAATCAAAGATTTAAAGGAATTTATTGCGAAAAATAAAGCCAGAGTTGCGACAACTGATCTTGCTAAATCAAGACAGCGAAGACTAGATAAAATGGAGATTATAGATAAAGCCAAGGAGCAGATTAAACCAAATTTCAAATTTAAGGAATGTGGAGCCTCTGGTAAATTTGTAATTACAGCAAACGACCTTGTGATAGGATATAATGAGCCTTTGTCTGCAAAACTTAATTTCACCATAGAGCGTGGAAAAAAGGTTGTTATTAAGGGAGCAAACGGAATTGGTAAAACAACTCTTTTAAAAACATTGTTAGGTTTGATTCCCCCTCTATCTGGAGAATGCAAATTAGACTACAATATCCATTATGGTTATTTTGCACAAGAGGAATCCAATTCAAAAAATACGGCTCATGAAGAAATATGGCAGGAATATCCTGCTATGACGAATGCTGAGGTTAGAGGTGCCTTAGCTGCCTGTGGATTAAATAAGGATAAAATTGAGTCTTTAATGATGGTTTTATCAGGTGGAGAAGCTGCCAAGGTTAGATTATGCAAGATTATGCTTAAGGAATGTAATACCTTGATTTTAGATGAGCCAACCAATCATCTAGATGTACTTGCGAAGGAATCTTTAAAGGAGGCATTGATCGCCTTTAAGGGAACTATTGTACTAGTATGTCATGAGGCTGAGTTTTATGATGGTCTAGTAACGGATGTGCTAGATGCAGAACAATGGACAACGAAGCTCATATAGTATTTTAAATGTTTATAAAATGAGAGAAATTATATGACTGATACCTTAAAATTTGAAAATCGAAGTGAGTTCAGAAGATGGCTTTCTGAAAATTGTCAATTGAATGATGGCATTTGGTTGATATTTGAAAAAAATGGGAAGACTAATACATTAAAAGCAAATGAGGCACTTGAAGAGGCTTTGTGCTTTGGATGGATTGATGGACAATTGCAGAGACTTGATGATAAGACGTATAAAAAATATTTTTCTATGCGTAGAGTAAATAGTAAGTGGTCAGAAAAAAATAAAAACCTTGCTATGCAACTTGAAGAACGTGGACTAATGACAGACTATGGCAGAAATAAGATAAGGGAAGCTCAAGCAAATGGTCAGTGGAATGCTTCAAAGACTTTAGTAATCAAAGAAGAACAAATTACCTATGTAGCCTCCTTACTTCAAGGATATGAGCCTGCTTATACAAACTTCTTGGAGTTTTCAAGGTCTATAAAGAAAACCTATACACGTGCTTATCTGGATGCAAAAACAGAAGCTGGAAGAGAAAGACGACTTTCATGGATAATAGATAGATGCAATAAAAACCTAAAGCCAATGTAGGTTATTTTAAAAGCTTATAATAAGGAGGGGAAATATATATATGCTTAAAGAATTTAAGAATGTGCATGTGAATTATGAGGCAGATGCAATCGTTGAGATAAATAACAAAGAATATAAAATTCATGATTGCATTGAAGGAGAAGATATTTTAGTAAATTTAGAAGGTAAATATCCATCTCTTGCAAAAATAACTCGTTCAAGTGCACATAGAATAACAAACGGCTGTCCATATCAGCATGAATGTGGAGGCTGTCAATTTATGCATATGGAATATCGTTATGAGCTTGAACAAAAGCGAAAATTCTTAAATGACCTTTTTAAGGGAATTAAAAACATTCCTCCTATTGAGGTTGTTCCTAGCTTTGAACCCTATCACTATCGAAATAAAAGTCAAATGACCTATAAGCTTTCAAAAACAAGAAAGGTTGTATGTGGATTTTATGAGGAATATTCTCATAGACTAGTAACAGTGGAAAATTGTATGCTGCAATCTAAGGCTTCTAATGAAGTGATTGCAAAATTGAATGAAATTCTTTCAAAACATAAAATTCGCCCTTATGATGAAAAAACAAAAGAAGGAATTCTAAAGCATGTTTTTGTACGATATGGGTATCAAACAAAGGAATTAATGCTAATCATTGTTACAAACGGAGAGATGTTTCCAGGTAGAAATAATGTAATTAAGGATCTTCTTAAGCTCAATTTAAATATTAAAACGATTGTACAAAATATAAATAGTAGAGATACCTCTATTGTTTTAGGAGATAAAAATAGAGTATTATATGGACCTGGTTTTATTTATGAGAGGGTAGGAAGCTATAAATTCAAAATATCTCCAAATAGTTTTTTTCAGGTAAATTCTTTAGGTATGAAACAGCTATATACTTTAGCCCTAGAGAAGGCCCAAATAGCAAATACAGACATCGTTTTGGATGCGTATTGTGGAGTAGGAACAATATCTATATTTGCTTCAAAATATGCAAAAGAAGTCATTGGAGTTGAGCTATCAAAACAGGCTATTGAGGATGCAAAGATAAATGCTAAAATGAATAATATTACCAATATTAATTTTATTTGTGATGATGCAACAAATTATATGACCCATGCTGCAAAAAATCGAATGAGAATAGATGTGTTATTAATGGATCCTCCAAGAGAAGGATCTACATCACAATTCATAGAAGCTATTCGTTTCTTACAGCCTAAAAAGGTTGTTTATATATCCTGTAATCCTCTTACTCTAAAAAGAGATTTAGCTATTTTTAGAGATATAGATTATAAAATAAGCTCTATTACAGGCTATGATAATTTTCCTCGGACAAAGCATTTAGAAGTTATCACATTACTAGAATTAAGAAAATAAAAACATTTAAAATTGATAAGATATTATATAATTAGATTTAATTAGGGGGGGATAGAATGCATAACTATAACCAGAAATTTCCTAAAAAAAATTTAATGATTGCTATAATATGTTTGGTAATGATTATTACTTTTCTTTTGATTTTATCTAATGGAAATATTAAAGAAAAATATATTGTAGCCATCTTAGCTGTAATGGTGTTGCTTATGCCTATTTTTCTAGTTGGGATGATTGCCAATACTAAATATTGTTTGAAATACTTTAAATTAAAAAAAGTAGAACAGTTTGGGACAAATGGAGTTTGTCAGATAGTTGATTTTAAAACTATGACATACAATAAAAAAAGATGGAATATAAGGTATGCATTGATTGTAAAGTATTATGAAAATAATATAGTGAAGACATATAAAACAGGATATGATTTTTTAGAAGTTGAGTATCACTATCTTGTTAGCTTAGATAAAATCAAATGTAAATTTAAGGATAATTTATTTTTAATTACAGAAAATATTCCTGATAAAGTCTATGAAAATTTAACTATATATGGCATAGAGAATTCCAAATTTAGACGTGTCTTTATTGTGATATGGCAAATTATAGGAGGCATTGGAGCTATGCTAATGCTTGCAGGACTTATTGGAACTATTTTAACTGAAGACAGCTTGTATTTAATTCTAGGAATTCTTTGTTTATTTATTCCTACTGCAATTTGTGCTATAATTTTTGGTATTCATTTTTTGGTTTTCTTCTTGATCTTAGGTAAATAAGCATAATAGATTTATATCAATTTTAGAGAGTTTATTTTTGTAAAATAATTTTATCAAAGAAAGGAGTAAATTATGAATTTATATCAAGAAATAGAGGCGTATAAGCCATACAATATTCAGGAAGAACATGATAAAAAAATTATGCTAAAATTTATAAGAGAAAATGAGGATTATTTGGATAGAACCAATTTGATTGCTCATTTCTCTGCTTCTATTTGGACATTAAATAAGGCGCATACAAAAGTTCTAATGGTATATCATAATATTTATGATTCCTGGTCATGGATTGGAGGCCATGCAGATGGGATAGAGGATCTACGTTTGGTTGCTTTACGAGAACTTGAAGAGGAAACGGGAATTCATAATGCTAGGCTAATTAGGGAAGAGATTTTTAGTTTGGAAATTTTAACAGTAAATGGTCATATAAGAAAAGAGAAGTATGTACCAAGTCATTTACATTTAAACATTACCTTTTTAGCAGAAGCGGATGAATTAGAGGAAGTAAGAATGAAACCAGATGAAAACAAAGGAGTTCAATGGTTTTCTTTAGAGGATGCTTTAAAGTGTCCAAAAGAGGCTTGGATGATTAAGAATGTATATAAAAAGCTGATTGAACAGAGTAAGATTCAATCATAGAAAGGGGAAAAAGTATATGCTTGTAAAATTAAAAAAAGAAGAGATGAATCAGTATATTGATTTTGCATATACGATTTCTTTAGATCTATCTAAAAGCTGTTATCCCACCTATGCTGATGGAATAAAGACAAAAGAGGATTTTATTGACGTAGCTAGGAGCTCCTTTGATAAGGTAAATAATGAAATCCTTTTGTTTTATTATAAAGATTTGCTTGCTGGATGGATTCATTATTATTTTATACCAGAGGACAATTACTTTACGTGTGAAAGCTTTGCAGTATCTCATCATATGGATGTTGCGTTAGAAGAGCTTTTGGCTTTGGTAAAGAATCAATTTAAGGGGTATGATTTTTATTTTGGATGTTCTATAAAAAATATAGAGGCTATTCATTTTTTGAAGAGCAATTCCTTTGAAAAAATAGAAGAATCTAGTGTTTGTTTGTTTCATTTTGATGAATATCAAATTCAAGAGGAAAGTTCTTTAATCAAACGAATTACAAAAGATAATTTTAGTGATTTTGAACAGCTTCATCACCCCTTTGATGAAGAGATGTATTGGGATTGCAAGCATATTTATGAGGATATAGACCATTGGTATATTTATGTTTTATATTTGGATGACAAGCCAATGGCAGCAATTTATTTTGTATGCTGTAAGATGCTATTAGAAATCTTTGGAGTTGACTTTAAAAATAAGACTTTTGATTCATATTATTTTGAACTTCTGATGAAAAAGGTATTAAATGAAGGAAAAAAACTTGGAGTAAAGCCGATATATTATTTTGCTGAGAAGAAAGAGATTACAGCTTTAGAACGCTTAGGGTATCAGCATTTTGATGATTATGTTTGTTATTCCAAGACGATGGAATAAAAAATGGGAGAGTTCCTCTGAAAAGAAAAAGCCCACCTCATCATAAATTAAATGACCAATGAATATAATGTATTGGTGATATGATGCAATTAAATATAGAGAAGAATAATTTTTGTCAGCTAGATGGTATTTCCAACATTAAAAATCATTTAGAAAAGCTAAGCAATGTAGTGCTTAATGAATCAAAAGCAAATGGAATGGTGGAAATCAATGTTTCCTATAATGACTTTGAGGGATTAGAATGTTTTAAATCCCTAGAGTATCCCTTTGATCTTGATTTAGATTCTTTGAAGATTTTAGAGGTTCTACTTGGACGGGTTGATGTTTTTCTTGTTGAAGGACAGGGACTAGATATACAATATGAGCTTATTGTTAATTATGTTCCTTTAGAGCCTTCTGAGGAAATCAAGGTAATAGAAGAGGAGGATATTGAAATCCTGCCAAAACAAGAAGAAAGTAAAACTCTTGAAGAAATTAAAGAAAATATGATGGATTACTATGAGGATAAACTGGCAAGTAGCCTAAATAGAGAGGACCAGGTTATAACTACAAAAACGCATGAAACCGTAGAATCATTTCTAAATTTCTTTGATTCTAGGCAGAGCTTTTATAAATTAAAGTGTTTATATGTAGAATCTGAACAGGATTTAGAACGAATCGCGAAGGAATATAATGTAAAGCTTGAAAAGCTTCTTGCAGGCTATGATAGACAATCCAACAAGGTCTTATTTAGTCTCGACTAATTTACCTTTCGCCATTGAATCCTGTTCTAGATATAGAGATTATGAATTAATAACAACTAAAACAAAAGAAATCTATTTGTGTAGATTTTTAACAACACTGGAATATCAATATTATTTAGATTTATCAACATATACAAAACGATTAAAGCAGGCCATCTATGAAACGAAAGTGGCAGATGGCTTTCTTTTGTTTTTTGAGTATGAGGGCTTAACAGAGGATCAGGTTAAGACGGATCGGATTATTCAAATTTTGCGAGAAATCTATGAGTCCTCTAGCTTTGAGATTACTCTTAAAAAAGAACATCTAGTGAATTTGAATCATATTTATAAGGTTTTAGATAATAAATTTTCATATTTAGAAATGAGAATTCGTGAGATTGAAACTAATCCCGTGAAAAACGATATTAGCTGGGTAATTCTTTCAAAATATAATATTATCTTAGATGCAAAGCTCTATTTATATGA
>JAIEEQ010000077.1 GCA_029067355.1 Anaeroplasmataceae bacterium
ACCTCATGGATATGCTGTTCTTCTAAAGAATCTAAGGAAGATTTGTATTTGAAGTTAAAAATATAATCCATTTTTTCATCAAGTACATAAAGATAATCTTCAATCATCTTCTTAAAAAACTTATCAAAAAAATTTAAGAAAATTTCTAAAAATGTGTTAACAAAGGATTGAAGAAAATGATAATTTTCATCAGAAGGAAGAATGTCCTTCATTAAGATTTGAACAAGCTTTAAATAATTTAGCTTGTAGGTATCAAAGAATTGTGAAGAAGCAACCAGCAGATGCTCCAGATAGGTTATATCATTTTGTAGTAAAGAAGTAATATAGGTTTCCTTAGCCACTCTCAAATCATTATTATTGATAATTTGAGTTTTAATTTTAGAGAAGGACTCGTTCAATTCTTCCCGCTTAATAGAAAATTCTGCTGATTCACAATTTTTTTCTAAGATTAAATTTTCAAGTGCAATTCTGAGCTTTTTATTTTCTTCAGCCTTTTGATTTTCTAAATCAATTTTTTTGAAACCATATTCCATAGATAATCTAATTGTTTTTAGATTATGGTCATACAAGGACTGATTATACTCCTTTAGAAGCTTATTTTTTTCAATTTCCAAAAGATTATTTGTTTCCTCAAGATGCAAATGAGCATGATAGGTTTCCTCTAAATAGGATAGCACCAATTCATTTAATTTTTTTGCCATTTCCATAGAGATTTTATAGGAATTAATCTTATTTTGAATCGTTTCTATTTTTTTGTAATAATTTGCACTAATTCCATCATAATTTCGCTCTAGAAGCTTGGTACGAATTTGAGACTGACAACGCAATAAGTTTGCTTGTTGAGAAAATCGGTAGTTCGCAGTTTTAACAGTATAATTAAAGTCATTTTCATAAATGTTATCATTTTCTTGATAATACTTATTATCAAACTGTTCCTGATCTGTTATATTTTTTATAGCAAAGTTTTTATCAATCTCTAAAAAGTTTTTATCATTACGATTGCTTAATATTTTAATAGTGTTGTCCTTCGTTAATTCTAGTAAAATTAACTCTTTTTCTTTCTTAGAAAGATTTAAATTGAAGATATGCTGTTTATTTTTATAGCGAATCAGATGAGCCGTATATTTATCTAAAGTAGAAGAACTAGCATTATAGATTTGTTCTAGCTGATGATGAAAGCTTTTTGTTTTCTGGAATACTTCAGAATAAAACTCTCTTTTAATTTCATCAGTTTTCTTTTCAAATTCCTTCTTTAAAATAGAGGTATTCTCATCAATCGCATTAATTTTTGTAACAAAATCCTTCAACAAAGCTTGAGATTGTGCTAAATAAATTGCCTTATTATTTTCCTTTTCAATATTTGCATCATTTATGGATTTATTATATTGACTTCTTGCTGTATCAATCAGCTTGTTTTTTTCGTCAGCAATTTTCTTAATGTTCTCATTTAAGTTTGCACTTTCTTGGCGATATTTCTCTTTAACACTACCACGTTCATTTTCTAAGGCAGTATTAATAGAAGCAAGCTCTTTTTCCTGATCCTCAATTACTTTTCTAATTTTTTCTAAATCCTTAGCTTGATTTTGAGTTAATATTTCATAATCCTGTTGATATTGACTTAAAAAATGCTCTTTAATATTTTTTAGAACCTCATTATTTTTCCTAACTATCTCTAAATAGGATTCCTTGGCCTCATCTCTTTGATAATCGTATCTTTTTTTTGCCTCATTAAAGTCATTCATAAGGATTATTTTACTTTGTTCGGAGGTTGCAATGAAGTAATCAAACTCAACTTCAAATTGTTCAATTCTGTAATTTGTATCTTTCTTTGCAACTTCCATTTTTTGCTTCAATTTTTGACATGCGTCAATAGAATCCTTAGCAATATTCTTTAAATTTCTATTTAAGGAGTCATTTAATGACTTTATTTTTTGTTGATATTTTTGTATAAAGGATTGATTTTTTTTCTCAAAATCAGATTTATATTTACTATTTTTAGCGAAGGTATCCCTTAGTCCTTGTAGCCAAGAGTCTAAAGAGGATTGGAGCTGATTAAGCTTTTCAGAGGTGATAGGATCATCTTTATCTATAACAGAAAAATTTTGAATGATTTTTGTGTACTCCGCCTGAAAATCTTCAATATTCTCTATGATATTCATCCTAACACCTTCCTTTCTTCTTGTAACATCATCTAATCTATTATATAATTATTTTTAAAAATAGTCAAAGAAAAAGGAGGGAGTAATTATGAAATGTTGCTGTAAAGCACCTCTAAAAGAGCTATGTATCCAAAAAACAAGAGTGAAACTCTGCTCAAAGTGTGGATTACTTACAAAGATAGAAAGGATTTCCTTTGAAGAAGAGAGAAATCGGTATGATGAGCATCAGTGTGATGAGGGCTATCAAAGCTATATGGAAAATGTATATAATCGTATAAAGGGGTATCTTAAAGAAGGAATTTCCTTAGATTATGGCTGTGGACAGATTCATCTTTTGGCAGATTATTTAAATAAAAATCACTTCTCCTGTGATTATTATGATTTGCATTATTTTCCTTTGTATCCTAAAAGAACGTATGATACCATCCTTCTAATTGAGGTTTTTGAACATCTCTATGAGCCTTATCAGGAGCTTATCAGGCTAAGAGGTCTTTTAAATGAATCTGGAAGAATCATCATTATAACAAAGACATACGATGATGTAGATTTAGAAAATTGGTGGTATTTTCGAGATAAAACTCATATTTCATTTCTTAAGAAAAATACCTTTTCCTTTTGGAATATAGGAATGAAAATCATAGCCTACAATGAGGATATTTTTGTTTTAGAACGCATATAATACGTTAGGTGATTTTATGCTAGAGCATATTGTGAAAAACGGAGAGGTTATACAGGATATATTAAATATGTATCATATTGAGCTTGATGAGCTGATGAGCTACAATTTGCATATTACAGATTTTTATAATCTAGCGAGCGGAATGAAAATAAAGATTCCTTTGCTACATAATGAAGTTGAACAGATTTTAGAAAATACAGAAAGCTTTGTACAGAAATATTATCCAAAGGTTCATGATCTTTTTGAAGAAAAAAAGGAACTTTCCAAGACTGAAATGAGAGTAGAGGAAATTATAGAAGAGGATAAGGAAGAAGCTCCTAGCCATTCTCCTAAGCCCTTAAAAGTTGAACCAAAGGGTAAGCCTTATCCTGGAATATTGCCACCTAAGTATCCAAAAAGAGGATAGAAGAATTAGGAAAATTCAATTTGAATTTTCCTTTTTAAATATATATTTAAAAGGATAAGAAATTTTCTTTCATTTTTTTTCATAATGTGATATGATATAAAAAGGTGATACAGGATGTATGGATATATTAAAGGAGTAGTTACAAGGATAACTCCAAAAAACATTATCATAGAAAATCAAGGAATTGGGTACCTGCTTATTGTAAGTAATCCCTACAATTTTTCATTAAATAAGGAATATAAGGCCTACGTTTATCAATATGTTCGTGAGGATATTATTGATTTATACGGCTTTATAAGTGAAGAGGAAAAGGATCTCTTTTTAAAGCTGATTTCTGTAAGTGGCATTGGTCCAAAAAGTGCATTGTCCATCTTAGCAACGGGTACAGTAAGTGAAATTGTGAAGGCAATAGAAGCAAGAAATGATGCCTATTTAAGAAAATTTCCTGGAATTGGAGCTAAAGCTAGTCAGCAAATCATTTTAGATTTACAAGGTAAGCTCAATTTAGATGCGGAAATGATGGTTAAAAATACAAAGCTTGAAGATGTAGAGCAGGCTCTTCTCGCGTTAGGCTATAACAAGAAGGAAATTGCTAAGGTCCTTCCAAAGCTTGATCAGAGTTTAGATGAGGGTGCTTTAGTTAAGCAAGCATTAAAAACATTAGTAAAGTAGGTGAATGTCTATGGAAGATGAAAGAATTGTAAGCCCTAAGGTGGTGGAGGAGGAAGATACCCTTTCCCTAAGACCACAGTATTTGAAGGAATACATTGGACAAGCCTCAGCAAAAGAAATGCTAGGGGTTTATATAAAGGCTGCCTTAAAACGGAATGAATCCTTAGATCATGTGCTTTTATATGGGCCTCCTGGATTAGGAAAAACAACACTTGCACAGATTATAGCTAATGAGCTTGGAACAAGCTTAAAGGTTATTTCAGGTCCCTCCATTGAGCGAAGTGGTGATCTTGCTGCAGTACTATCTACCTTAAATGAAGGAGATGTCCTTTTTATTGATGAAATCCATAGGCTTCCTCGCTTTGTAGAAGAGGTATTATATAGTGCTATGGAGGATTACGTTTTAGATATTATGGTAGGAAAGGATAGTAATACTAAAAGCATTCGTGTAGATTTACCACCATTTACTCTTGTTGGTGCTACAACTCGGTTTGGAGATTTATCCGCTCCTTTACGTGATCGCTTTGGAGTTGTACTTCGGCTAGAATATTATACCCAAAGTGAGCTAGAATCCATTGTAGAGCGCACAGCCAATGTGTATGGAACAGATATAGAACAAAAGGCTTTAGAGGAGCTTGCCTCCAGAAGTCGTGGTACACCCAGAATTGCGAATCGTCTTTTTAGAAGAGTACGAGATTTTGCAGATGTGAAAAATGAAGGAATCATTACCTTACCAATTTGCACAGAGGCTTTATCTAAGCTTGGAATTGATAAGAATGGTTTAGATTATACAGACCATCGTTATCTAAAAGCTATTATCCATACCTTTAAGGGCGGTCCTGTTGGGGTTGAGTCCATCGCAGCTACCATCTCTGAGGAAGTTTCTACAATAGAGGATGTATATGAGCCATATCTTTTACAAGAGGGCTATATTAAACGCTCTAGCAGAGGAAGAGTTGCAACAGAAAAAGCATATCAAGAGCTTGGAATACCATTTTTAAAGGGGTTATTCGCATGATAAGAACATCTGATTATGACTACTTTCTACCAGAAGAATTGATTGCACAAACTCCCTTAGAGGATCGAAGTCAGTCAAGATTAATGGTTTTAAATCGAAAAAAGCAAACCATAGACCATCATATTTTTTCAGATATAGTTGATTTATTAGGTGAAAATGATGTTTTGGTATTTAATGATACTAAGGTCATTCCTGCAAGATTAATTGGCGTAAAAGAAGAAACAAATGCAGTAATAGAAGTTCTTTTATTAAAGGAGCTTACCAATAATTGCTGGGAGACTTTAGCCAAGCCCCAAAGAAGAGTTAAAATAGGTACAATCATTCAATTTGGAAATGGAGAACTCAAGGCCAAATGTATCAGCAAAGAGGAAATGGGAATTTGTAAATTCGAGCTAATCTATGATGGAATTTTAGTAGAAATCTTAGACCGCTTAGGGACAATGCCACTTCCTCCCTACATTCATGAAAAGCTAAATGACCCAAATCGCTATCAAACCGTTTATGCGAAGCATCCAGGCTCTGCAGCAGCACCTACGGCTGGACTTCACTTTACAAACGAGATTTTAGAAAAACTAAAAAAGAAGGGGGTTGAGCTTATCTTTATTACACTCCATGTTGGATTAGGAACTTTCCGCCCTGTGGAAGAGGATGACCTTACAAACCACATAATGCATGAGGAATACTATGAAATTTCTTCTGAGGCTGCTGAGGCTTTAAATAAAGCAAAGGAAAGCCATAAGCGTATTATTGCTGTGGGAACAACCTCCACAAGAACATTAGAATCGGCCTATCAAAATGGCTTTTGTTCAAAATGTGATACGACAAAGATTTTTATTTATCCAGGCTACAAATTTAAAGCCGTTGATGCTCAAATTACAAACTTTCATCTTCCTAAATCAACACTCATTATGCTCGTCAGTGCCCTTGCGGGAAGAGAATTTATATTAAAGGCCTATCAAAAGGCTGTTGAAGAACAATATCGCTTTTTCTCCTTTGGAGATGCAATGCTAATAGAATAGAGGTATAATTTATGAATCAGAAAGAAAATATATATGTACGTTTAAAAATTGAAAATTATGGAGATATAGAGCTTGAGCTATTTCCTTTAATAGCTCCAATTACTGTAAAAAACTTTATAAAACTTGTCAGTGAAAAATTTTATGATGGATTGACCTTCCATAGAGTAATTGAAGGCTTTATGATACAAGGCGGAGATCCATTAGGAAATGGAACAGGTGGATCTAAGGATAAAATTAAAGGAGAGTTCCTAAGAAATGGAGTTCCAAATTCCTTAAAGCATACTCGTGGTGTAATCTCTATGGCAAGAAGTAGTTTTCCAGACTCAGCAAGCTCACAATTTTTTATTATGCATAAGGATGCACCCCATTTAGATGGGTCCTATGCAGCCTTTGGAAAAGTAGTTAAGGGAATGGAAGTTGTAGACCAGATTGCCTCTGTTAATGTAGACAGAAATGATAAGCCCCTACTTCCTGTAATAATAAAGAAAGCGGAGTTGATCTAAATGCCAACTGTTTGGTATGAATTAAAGCATATTTGCAAGCAGACAGGAGCTAGAACTGGAATCCTTCATACACCCCATGGAGATTTTGAAACTCCTATTTTTATGCCTGTTGGTACAAAAGCCAATGTAAAAACTCTAATTCCAAGTGAAATTGAAGAGGTGAGTGATGGGCTGATTTTAGCCAATACCTACCATCTTTGGCTTCAGCCTGGAGATGAGCTGATTGCTAGGGCTGGTGGTGTACGTGGTTTTATGAAATGGAACCATGCTTTGCTAACGGATAGTGGCGGCTTTCAGGTATTTTCCTTATCTAATATTCGCAAAATTTCTGAGGAAGGTGTTGAATTCCGTCATCACAAATCAGGAGAGAAGCTATTTTTATCTCCTGAAAAATCAATTCAAATCCAAAATAACTTAGGAGCAGACATCATTATGAGCTTTGATGAATGTCCTCCCTTTCATGCATCAGAAGCCTATTTGAAGGATTCCATCAACAGGACAATTCGATGGGCAAAGCGAGGAAAGGAAGCACATCAGAAGCCTGAGGAGCAATCCTTATTTGGTATTGTACAGGGAGCAGGAAATAAAGAGCTACGTAAATACTGTTTAGACGAATTAGAAAAAATAGGCTTTGAAGGATACTCTATTGGAGGCTTGTCCGTTGGAGAATCAAAGGCTGAAATGTATGAAATGTTAACGTATTTAAAGGATATTATGCCAAAGGATAAGCCAAGATACCTTATGGGAGTTGGCTCTCCTGATGATCTTATCATTGGATCAATGAATGGAATTGATATGTTTGATTGTGTTTTGCCCTCAAGAAATGCAAGACATGGAACTGCCTTTACCTCTTATGGAAAGGTACAAGTAAAAAATCAAGCGTTAAAGGAGGACTTTTCTCCACTTGATCCTGAATGCAATTGCTATTGCTGTAAGACGTTTACAAAAAGCTATTTGAACCATTTGATTAAATCTGAAGAAATTCTTGGAATGCGTCTTTTAACGCTTCATAATCTTGCTTTCTTAAAAAAATTAATGGCTCAGATCAGAAAAGCCATTAAAGAAGATCGCTTATTAGATTTTAAAAATGAATTCTTTAAGAAATTCGGATACAAGTAATCTATGCCTGTGGTGTAATAGAGGCAGTACATAGCTCAACTGTAATTGGCTCAAAGCATTGAATCCCTTTAACTTCATCTAAATCAAGAACCATAGTTCTAAGAGTAGCGGTTAGAGTATCTCCATCCTGAGTCAATAATCTAAGTGTGACAAATCTGCCACAGCGTATAGATTCAATTCTAAAGATACCTGTTGTAGTTCCTGCTACATCAGTTAAACCAGTAAATAAAGTTCCACAGTGGCTATATAGTGCAACTGGAATCGTGTTATTCGCAGGATTGAAAAGGGAAGTATCACAGCTGATACAACGATTTTCACCAACAGTGATTACCTCTTTTTGAAGCTTATCAATCTTTGCTATGGTTTCTTTAATATAGTTGCATTCTAGGCAGTCATTCATAGTTTCAACTGGCATTATGATTTCACCTCCTATCATAAAGTATGATACAATATAGAGAAATGCTTAGACAAACGCCAAAATTCTTAAGAAAAATCGTTGTTTCTTAAAAGAAAAAGCTTTATAATAAAATAAAGGAGAGTAACTATGATATTTTTAACAAATTATCTTATTCCCATTATAATCTCAGTATGTGCTCTTTGTGCACTTTTGTTTGTCCTTCTTTTCATTATTATTTTGAAAAAGAAGAAGCCAACAATCAAGGTTGATGAGGAATTCATTAGAACATTGAGCAATGCATTAGGTACAAGGGAAAATATTACTAATGTGAAAATGATTAATGGTAGACTGCATTTTGAAGTCAAGGATTTAGAGATTGTACAGCTTGAGGAACTAAAAAAATTATCTACTGCGGGAGTATTTATTACCAACCAGACCATTAAAATGCTTTTTTCCTATGATAGTGAAGCCATTTGTAAAGCTTTGTTAAAGGAAAATTAAATAAAAAGAAAAAAGTGGTTATTATTTAAAAATAATAATCCTTTTCATTTTAACGTTTGAACAAAAAATAAAGAAAGGAATCCAAAATAATTGAAGTTATTAGGATTGTTTTAGGTGAAGATTATGGAATTTAATGTAGATAAATATATAGAGGAAGGGTTATTGCTACTTTCTAAGCTCATTTCCTATCCTACTGTTTTAGAAGCCTTTGATCCAAAAGGAGATGCTCCCTTTGGAGAAGAAAATAAGCATGCATTAAAATTTATGCTGGAGTATGCCAAGGAAGATGGCTTTTCTACTCTAAATGATAAAAATTATGCTGGACATATTGAATTTGGAAAAGGGAAGGAAATTTTAGGCATATTAGCTCATTTGGATGTCGTTCCAGTAGAAGGACAAGCCTGGAAGACAAATCCTTTTGTTCTTCATGTTGAGGATGGTAAGCTCTTTGGTAGGGGAACTATGGATGACAAGGGCCCACTGGTTGCCTCATACCTTGCTATGAAGTTTCTTAAGGAGGAAGGGTTTATTCCAAATAAAAAGGTACGTTTGATTATGGGATGCGATGAGGAGTCAGGCTCTCGCTGTTTAGCTCATTACTTTAAGAAGTATGAAGTTCCTCAGCTGGGATTTTCTCCTGATGCTGATTTTCCTTTGATATATGGTGAAAAGGCTCATATGACCTTTAATTTTGAGGGTAAATTAGGAGATAAGGAAATCATAACCGAGTTTACCTGTGGAACACGTTATAATGTTGTTCCAGCATCAGCTTCTATGAAACTATCTATAAATTATAAGGAACAATATCTTACCTTTTTAAAGGAACACGATTATAATGGTAGGGTAGAAGAAGATACCTATTATGCATATGGAATTGCTTCCCATGCAATGGTTCCACAAAATGGACTAAATGCCAGCTTCATACTTTTTGAATTCTTAAATTCAGTTCATCCAACTCCACTATCTACCTTCTTTGTTTCCTATTTAACCTTTGATCCATTTGGTAAAAAGCTTGGCTATGATTTATATGATGAGGAAATGAAGGAATTGACAAGCAATGTTGGTGTTGTCCAAATCAAAAATGGAAATATTCTTATTGGAATAGATGCTCGTGTGCCTAAAAAGGAGCATGAATCTACAATGAGAACACAAATCCAAAAGGCAGCAGCAACAATAAATTTGGAGGCTAAGGTTCTTGGCTTTGGTGGATTTCACTACGTAGACCCAAAAAGCTTTTTAGTGACCACCTTAATGAAGATATATAAAGAGGTTACTTTAGATGAAAATGCATTACCTATAACAATTGGCGGTGGAACCTATGCAAAATTTATTGAGAACGGAGTTGCCTATGGTCCACTTATGCCAGGAAGAGAGGATGTATGCCATATTGCGAATGAATATATGCTATTAGAGGATTTTAAGAATGCAATTCTTATCTATGCAAAAGCAATTTATGAGCTTACAAAATAAGTATGAGATTACGAAAAGTGAAAAATGCGCTTGAGCGCTTAAAAGAAAATGAAACATTTTTTATAGAAAATCCAACACAGTATCGTGGGAACTGGTCTACACTATTTGGAAATAATCATCCTATTCATATTGAAATTGGGTGTGGCAAGGGACAATTTATCAAAGAACTTGCCTCCCTAAATCCCAATATTAATTACATAGCCATTGAAAAATATGATTCTGTGTTATTACGTGCAAGTGAGAAGTTTCTTGATTCCTCTATAAAAAATTTGAAACTAATTTTATTAGATGCAACTCAAATAGAAGAGGTATTTAAAGAAGAGGAGATTTCCTTAATTTACATAAATTTTTCTGACCCATGGCCAAAAAGTGCTCATAAAAAAAGACGCTTAACTTATAAGACCTTCTTAGAAAGCTATAAAAAGATTTTGACCGCAGATGGGGCAATTTATCAAAAGACTGATAATCGCCATCTTTTTGAATTCTCTTTGGAATCCTTCTGTGAAAATGGCTGGCTGATTTCAAATATTTCCTTAGATCTTCATCAGGATCTTAATATTTTTAATATAGAAACTGAATTTGAGGAAAAATGGTCAAAGCTTGGTCCGATTTATCGCTTAGAAGCTAGAAAACGGAGTGTATAAATATGGCATATTATGCTTTATTAGGTGGTAAGAGCATACCTCACATAAGAGATTTTTCTTTAGAAGAGAAAATATTTGCTCACCTTAATAAAAAGCCAAAAAGGATTTTATTCGTTCCCTTAGCAACTTACCCAGACCTTCAATCCTCTATAAAAAAATTTGAGACATTAATTGATGGAAAATATGAAATAGATTTCTTGACGGAGGTAAAGGATCCTGCTGAGGCTAGAAGACTCTTTTATGAGGCTGAGGTCATCTATTTTGGTGGAGGAAAGGCTGGGGTACTTGTTGAGCAGGCAAAAATCCTATGTATAGATGCTTTGCTAAAGGAACTAAATAGCACAGATAAGCTATTTATAGGAATATCTGCTGGAGCGATTCTTTTTTCAAAATTGGGAATGGGAGATCAGTACGTCTATAAGAACAATTTACAAATGTGGAACTATAAGATGGTAGAGGGACTAGGCATCCTTCCTATAACAGTATGCCCTCACTACGATCATGATGGTCTAGAATGCTACAATGATGTAGTAAAAAAATATCCCTATTGTGGATATGCGTTAGAAGATGATACAGCTATATGCTTTGATTCAGAAGTTTTTGTTTTTAAAGGGGATTCAAAGAAAAGTGTTTATTTCTTTGATTTGGAAAATGACTTTATTATGAAGCCCCTCTATGAAAGAATAAAAAAGAGGTCTTTATATAAAATAGTAAAATAGACCCTATAAAGTATCTTTTATTTTAATAAAAAAAATGATAAAATTAGACTATAAAAATACGATTATAAGGAGAAATGATTAATGCGAGCAGTAGATATTATTATTAAGAAGCGAGATGGATTTGAGCTATCTAAGGAAGAAATTTCCTTTTTTATTCAAGGATTTACAGATGGAACAATAGATACCTATCAGGCATCTGCCTTGACTATGGCAATTTATTTTAGAGGAATGACTGATTTAGAGGCTACCTATCTAACAGAAAGTATCCTTCATAGTGGTGACGTTCTTAATTTAAGTGCAATTAAGGGAATCAAGGTAGATAAGCACTCTACTGGAGGTGTAGGAGATAAAACCTCCTTAGTTGTAGGTCCGCTTGTAGCCTCTTTAGGGATAAAGTTTGCTAAAATGAGTGGAAGAGGACTTGGTCATACTGGAGGAACCTTAGATAAATTAGAAGCAATTCCAGGCTATAATATAAATATAAAGGAAGAAGAATTTATCAAGCAGGTAAATCAAATTGGAATTGCTTTAGTTGGACAAACAGGAGAATTAGCACCAGCTGATAAGAAGCTTTACGCGTTACGCGATGTTACAGGTACCGTAGAATCCATCCCTTTGATCGCCTCCTCCATTATGAGTAAAAAACTTGCCAGTGGTGCTGATGCCATTTGCTTAGATGTCAAGGTGGGAAGTGGGGCATTTATGAAAAATGAGAAAGATGCTACTTTACTTGCTACCTTAATGGTAAATATTGGAAAAAACTGTGGAAAGGATATGACTGCAATCCTTACAAATATGGATGAGCCTCTTGGACTAGCGATTGGGAATTCCTTAGAGGTTATTGAGGCGATTGACACACTAAATGGTAATGGCCCTAAGGATTTTACAGAGCTTTGCTTAGAGGTAGCAGCTCAGCTTGTTCTTTCTGCAAAACTAGCTAAAACAATAGATGAGGCTAAGGCTTTATTAGAAAAGCAGATTCAAAATAAAGAGGGTCTTAAGACTCTTGCTAAGCTTGTAGAGGCTCAAGGAGGAGACGCTTCCTATATTTATCATCCAGAACAATTTAGAAAAGCAAAATATACAGCTGAAGTAAAGGCCACAGAGAATGGCTATGTAGGTCATATTGACGCACTAGCTATTGGAAATGCAGCAATGATGCTTGGAGCAGGTCGCAGTAAAATTGGAGATGCAATTGACCATAGTGTAGGTATAATTTTACAGAAAAAGGTAAATGATAAGATACATAAGGGTGATGTTTTAGCTGTTTTATATTCTAATACACAAGAGGTTGAGGAACAGGCTTTAATTGTGAGAAAAGCTTATCAAATTTCTGAAAAACAGGTTGATTCTAAATTAATTTTGAAAATTATTAAATAAGTTGTTGAAAAGAATAAAACTTAATGATATAATTGTTAAGAAGTTTTAAGACAAATATAAGGAGATTTATGCCAATGGAATGGATAGATTATATTGTATTGATTTTATCAATCGCTTTAATTGCCATCGTTATGATGCAAAATTCTAAAGATGATATAAATGATGCTTTTAATGGAAGTAAATCTGAGCTGTTTAAAAATCAAAAAACACGTGGAGTAGAGCTTGTACTACAAAGAGCTACTATTGTACTTGGTATTTTATTTATTGCAGCTGTTATTACATCTGTTGCCTTACACTAACCCTTGAGATTTCGGAAGAAATCTCTTTTTTTTCCTAAGGAGGTGAAAAGAATGAGGAATAAAATTATAGAATTAACCAAGCAAGGAATCACTGACTATGCAGAAATTCAATCTATTTTACGAATTTCAAAAAAGAAACTTTCTTCAATATTAGAGGAGCTTGTAGAAAATAATATACTTTATCACCCTAAAGGAACACATTTCTATGGGTTTATAAAAATAGGAAAGATTCAAATCAAATCTGCTGGATATGGATTTATTACAGTAGATGAGGAGGAAGAGGACTATTTTGTAAAGGAAGATTACCTTTCCAATCTATATACTGATGATATTGTTTTATTTTATCCTTATTCTAGTGGGCATCGGTTATTAAATGCTGCCATTATAAGGGTTGAGAAACGAGGTCATGAGTTTATTATAGGCAGCTATAAGAAAAGAGTGCGAAAGGGAAAGGAAAAGTATTATATTGAGTCCTATAATCCAAATTTTTCTGTAAAGGCACTTGTAAAAAAGACTCTTCCTGATATAGAAGAGGGGATGATTGTTTATGGAAGACTTTCCTATGTGGGAACAGCAATTGAGGCTGAAATCATAGAAATCGTAGGACATAAGGATGATCCAGGCATTGAAATCAGTCAAATTGCTCTAGAATATGGCTTTCAGACAGAATTTCCTAAGGAGGTTTATGAAGAAATCCATAGCATTAAGGATTATGTCACAGAGGAAGAAGCCTTAAACCGAAGAGATTTTAGAAATGAACTCATTATAACGATTGACGGAGATGATTCTAAGGATTTTGATGATGCCATTCAGGTTAAGAAAAATGAAGATGGTAGCTTTCTTCTTGGCGTTTATATTGCTGATGTAGCCCACTATGTCAAGGAGCATAGCCCTTTAGATAAGGAGGCATTAAAAAGAGGTACCTCTGTATATTTGGCTGACAGGGTAATTCCTATGCTTCCACATAAGCTTTCTAATGGAATTTGTTCATTAAATGAGGGAGTAGACCGACTTGTGTTAGCCTGTCTAATGACCATTTCTAAGGAAGGAAAGTTACTTAATTATGATATATGTGAAGGAATTATTTCCTCTAGGCATCGTATGACCTACCGCAAGGTAAATGCCCTCTTAAGAAAAGAAGAAAGTATAGAACAGACCTATCCAGATTTAGTAGCACCAGTTGCTTTAATGAAAGATCTGTCTAGTATACTTCGTAAAAAAAGAAAGAAAATGGGAGCTTTAGAATTTGACGTCCCTGAGTATAAATTTAAACTATCAAGTACAGGAGAGCCATATGAGATATATCCAGTAGAACGAGATACTGCTGAACGTATAATAGAGGATTTTATGCTGATGGCCAATGAAACCATAGCTTATCATATGAATATTATGCAGCTTCCTTGTATCTATCGTGTGCATGAAAAGCCAGATCAGGATAAGCTTTTAGAAACCCTAAAGGAAATTTCTCAAATAGGAATTTCTTTAGATCAGAAGCAAAAAAAGGTTACGGCTTATCAAATTCAAAATATAATTCAAGCCTTAGAAGAAGTTCCTCACAAGGAAATCTATCACCAGATTCTTTTAAGAAGTATGATGAAGGCTAGATACTCTAGTAGCTGTTTAGGTCATTATGGTCTTGCGATGCAATATTATTGTCATTTTACCTCACCAATTCGCAGATATCCAGATTTGATGGTTCATCGTCTGATTAAGAATACTTTGCTGTACCCTAAAAATTTAGAAAAGGATATAAAAAAATATGAGGAACAGCTTCCAGAAATTGCTTTAAGAACTTCTTCAAGTGAACGTCTAGCCATTGATTGTGAGCGAGAGGTAAATGATATGCTTTATGCATGGTATATGGAAAAGCATCTTCATTCCGTATTTCAGGGAGTTATTACCTCAATTACCTCCTTTGGAATCTTTGTCACCCTTGAAAATGGTGTAGAGGGATTAGTGAATAAGGAAACTCTTCATGGATTTTTTGAATATCAAGAGGCCACAAATTGTTATTCTGATGGAAAAACAGAATATCGTATAGGCAATGAGGTAGAAATCGTTGTAGTTGGGGCAGATAGAAGAACACAAAGGGTTGATTTTATGCTTCAAAACGATTATAATTTACTTGAGGATTAAGACAATGAAACTAGTATGTCAGAATAAAAAGGCAAGCTTTGAATATTTCATTTTGGATACCTTTGAGGCTGGTATAAAGCTTACAGGAACAGAGATTAAGGCAATTCGTGCAGGGAAATGCAATATCAATGATGCTTATGTTTTAATTAAAAATAACAAGCCCTATCTTTTAAATATGAATATTGCAAAATATGATAAAGGAAATCTCTTTAATCATGATGAGTTTAGAACAAGAGAACTGCTCCTACATCAGCATGAAATCGTAAAGTTGGCTACAAAGGTTAAGCTAGAGGGGCTGGCTATTGTTGCAACAAAGGCATATTTTGTTGATTCTCTTCTCAAAATTGAAATCGCCCTATGTAAGGGTAAAAAGCTCACAGATAAAAGAGAATCCTTGAAGGAAAAGGATAGCAAAAGAAGAATAGAAAAGGCTTTGAAAAATTCCATAAGAATATAATCCATAGAAGCTCTCTATGGATTCCATGGGGTCGTTTTTGGATTCGCCGTGGTGATTTAAGCTATATAAGCACGTAGCAGTAGTCTGCTTTAAAAACGTCGAGGTTAAATAACCGCAAAAAATACACATTTATTTGCACGCTCTAACAATATGAGCGCTGCATACGCTTGCTAATTTAATCCAAGCGACTTTCTAAGTATGTTTCCTATGGCATTCTTAAGAAGGGTTCATTTCATATAGGATATATCCATTTGGTGCTACTCTAACCAAATGGAAGAATAAAATAGAGTGTAGTTTGTCTTTGACTTGTTTATTTGTTTAGGGCAAATGAAAACTTTAAATAAACTAAACGTGTAGAAAGTATAGTGGCGTTGCTGCGTACGGGGGTTCGACTCCCCCCGGCTCCACCAAAATAAATATTCAGCAAATATCAATAAATTTTCATTTCTATTACAAGGAGGGATATTATGCTAAATTATCATTTAGATAATGATACTTATGTAATTGAAATAACGAACCTACGAAGTATTCAGATTATCAACGATATTATAAAATTACTCAATAAGCTTAAGAATGAAGACTGTAAAAAAATTAAATTTGACTTTTGTAATTTACATAACCAATCTTACTCTCCAATACACGTTACGATTGTTGGAATAGCACAATTCTATACTCAATACTATGATATAGAGATTACATTTGTTGGACGAAAAAATCAATACTTCATTTATACTCTAAAAAATTATTTTGAAAATAATAAAAGCGAGCTTGAAGAAAATATTTTTGATAAAGTAATTGCTTTTAATTCAAATGAAGATGTTGAATTCATTTCCAACCAAATTCTAACTCAATTAAAAGATACTGTAACTTGTAATCATGGTGTATTAATTGGACTCAGTTGGTGTATGAATGAAATTATGGATAATGTATTAAATCATTCAAAGTCTATATCTGGATACATTATGGTTCAAGTTCATAAAAGAAACAAACATATTTCTATCTCTATTTACGATACTGGAATAGGTCTTAAGAATTCTCTAAGTAAATCCAATGAGTATAATCCATCCTCTGAAGTAGAAGCAATAGAATTAGCAATTCAAAAAGGCGTAACGTGTGATAGAGTTTTGGGTCAAGGAAATGGATTATGGGGATTAAATCAAATTATATGTGCTAATAAAGGATTTCTATCTATTATGTCAGGTCATACAGAAGCAAGATATGACTATTTAAGAGAAAAAAAGAAAATAATTGATTCTATTCCAATAATAAATGATCAGTATCTAACAACAAGAGTTGATTTTACTATTAATTTTAATAATTTAATAAACGTTAGTGAGGCATTGGAAAATTATATACCATATGAAAAAATTTCAAGGGATGTTGAAAATATGATAAATATTAGTGGATGGATATGCTTTGATATGTTAGAACAATCAAAGGATGAAGGTACTGGTACAAGAAGCTCTGGAAAAAAATTAAGACAGCGACTTTTAAATATTTTACAAATTGAAAATTTACCTGTTTTAATTGATTTTTCAAATATAGAATCTATCACTTCATCTTTTGCAGATGAGTTTATAGGTAAATTGATTTCTGAAATAGGATTTGTTCAGTTTAGTTCTAATTTTAGAATTGTAAATGCAAATGATTTTATATCAAATCTAATTAATAAAGCAATTTTGGAGCGTCAGATTCAAAAAAATAGTTGATTTTTCTTTTTAAATATCATATAATAATAATGCTTACAGCAAAATGTGTATTCTCTTTTAATTGTTTAATTGTATGAATTCCGTTTGTAAGCCAATAATTTTAAAAAAAGAGTAGCTTTTTGCTACCTTTTTTCTTTGCATATAATGTTTTCATAGATAAGAAGAGTTTCTAAATAAAAGAAAAGTAAGAATTCTTTAAATTATAGTCAAATTAAATGTTTCTTTTTTGTATAAATATTGGTTGATCTTATGCATTGCCCAAACCAAATAGAAAAATGAGAAAAATATTCCCTTTTTTCACTTGTTTTTTTTATTTAATAAAATTTTATATTATAGTATAATTCAAAGGACAATTCATAAGAATGAAGAGAGAGTTGAATATGAGAATAGCTATCGTTACAGGTGCCACAGGTGGTTTAGGAAAAGAATTTATAAATAATTTATTATTAGAGAATTTAGATGAGATTTGGGCCACTGGTAGAAATGAAAGCAAATTACAAGGTATTAGTCAGACTTCTAATAGAATTAGAACCATCGCAATTTATCCAATGTAGAAAACCTAGAGTGATTTATTATGTTTAGAAAAGTCCAATATCAAATATTTAATAAATAATGCTGGAATGGCTAAAATGAGTAGTTTTAATGTGTTCTCCATTAAAGAAATTTCAGATACAATTGATGTAAACTATAAATCAGCAACACTTCTAATGAATTATGCTATTCCTTATATGAAAAAAGGAGATGTGATTTTAAATGTTAGTTCGGCATCCTCCTTCCAGCCTAAACCTAAGTTATCCTTATATGGTGCAATTAAATCTTTTTTGAGATCCTATTCAAGAGCTATAAATCAAGAATTAAAGCCTAAGGACATACATGTGTGTGCAGTTTGTCCTGGATGGATAGACACAGATATGCTTATTAAAGAAACAGTTGATAGAAAGAAAATAAAATTTCATAGATTAGCTAAAAAGGTAGTCAAAAAGGCACTAAAAGATGATAAAAAAAGAAAAGATATGTCAGTATGCTCCTTATATGTAAAATATGAGCATCTAGTGTCTAAGTTATGGCCACATAAAATAATCATGAAAATCTGGATTAAATTGATTTCAAAATATAAAATTGATTAATCATTAAGGAGTAATAGCTATTTTTTAGACTTAAGCATTGGAAGGATGATAATATGATTCTTGAAACAGAAAGACTTATTTTAAGAGAACTAGTTCAATCAGATTTCACTTCATTATGTAAAATTTTACAAGATGAGCAGACAATGAAATACTATGAAGGAACCTTTAGCAATTCTGAGGTTCAAGAATGGCTTGATAGACAGATCCTCCGTTATCAAAAATGGGGATTTGGTTTATGGGCAGTCATTCTTAAAGAAACAAATGAATTCATAGGACAATGTGGCCTAACTATACAGCCATGGAAGGGAGAATCGGTTTTAGAAATTGGAGATTTATTTAATTGACTTCATTGGCACAAGGGATATGCGATAGAGGCAGCTAAAGCTGTTAAGCAGTATGCCTTTGAAACACTGAAATCTTCTAAGGTATGCTCTATCATTCGTGATACAAATAATGCTTCTAAAAAGGTAGCTATTAAAAATGGTATGTGCTTAAAAGACATCTGGATTAAAAATTATAGAGGAATTGATATGCCTCATCAGCGCTATGTTGTTAAACAAAATATTTTTTAGAAGATTAAAACACATAGAAGTTCAAAAAATAGGAATGATTCAATACATTTAAGCAATACTTCAGGCTTGGGCATCAAAAAAATGTCTACTGTATTCTTATAGCATAGAGCTAAAATATTGTAATTTATTGTAAAATTTTAGAGGCTTGTGTAAGAAAAATTAGAAAAAAGGTTGGCTGAAAAGAATTCCCAACCACTTTTTTCTTGAAGTCATATTCGTTTTGTTTTATAATCAAAGCATAAAAGAAAGGAAGTTTATTATGCTAGAATACAAATTTGATACCCAATTATTAATTGCTGGTCATGATTTAAATGAGGATGAAATATCAGATTACATTACAGAAAATATTAAAGGAGATTGTCTACTTGCGGTAGGGGATGATGAATTGATTAAAATTCATTTCCACACCAATACGCCTTGGAAGGTATTAGAATATTGTGCGTCCTTAGGGGAAATTCATGATATTGTTGTAGAAAATATGGAGCGTCAAACTCAAGGATTAAAAGGGTAAAAATAATACCTTATACAGACGCAATGTGGGGTGAGAAGCTATGGTAAAATACTTGAATTGTGATTGCATCAATTCAAAATGTAGTGCAGTAGTTAATCAAATTAATTTATCTGGAAATATGGATTCAAAAGAAGGACTAGAGTTTTCAACTCGTTTTCCTAATATGTATACAGATTATCTAAATCGCTTTAAGGATCGAAAACTAGAGCTTTATCAATCTTATGCCTATATTGAAAATTCTATTTCCATCATCAATATGGTATGCTACGAATCTTTTGCTTTTCCAACGGATTTAGAAACGATAGAGAATGCATTAAAATATTTTGTGAAGCATTATAAAGAATATGGGATAACAGAGGTGGCCTTTCCACTTTTAGGATGTGACGAGGATGGTCTTCGTATGGTTAGCGTGCTTCCCATTATGGAAAAATATTTAAAGCCACTTCCAATTGATTGCTATATTTGCTTTGATATTGAAGGTCCTTCTAATCTAGAATTAGAAATGATTGCTGCTTTACAGAGCTTTGATTTACAGCATTTAAAAAGATATGCCCGTTTAGACGATTTGCAGGTTGCTACAATTGAAACGAATCGTTCCTTTATCGTTCGCTTTGAAGAGCTTTACCATCTACCTGGTATTACTCCTAGAGTTTATCGTTCTATTTTTTCATATTACTATAATGGAGAATATAAAAAATTAGATCCATTCCATCAGGAATCACTTTTTTAAAAGAAATCCATAAAAGTCTTGAAACAAGGCTGTATTCATGTTATACTATAAGTAAGAAAGAGAGGCAAAAACCTCTCTTATTTATTTGATTGGAGATGAGATTTTGGAAATAAAGAATGTAGAAAATATTCTACTACCGTATCTTAAGGAAAATAATTTAACGCTCTATTCCCTAGAATTTATCAAGGATGCAGGAGCTCTTATTTTAAGAGTTTGTATTGAAAAAGAAAGTGGAGTTACCATAGATGATTTAGCGGATTGTAATGAATATTTATCTGCAAAGCTTGATGAAATTGACCAGGATATGCCAGAATATTTTTTAGAGGTTTCCTCTCCAGGAGCAGAAAAAGAGCTTAGAGATTTGTCTGAGATAAAAAATCAAATTGGACAATACATTCATATAGAAGTCCCTAATATGATTTATGAAGGGCATCTGCTAGATGTCGTAGAGGATATTATTAAAATAAGATTTAATGCCAAAGGGCGATTTAAAACGATTCAGATACCTTATTCAGAAATTAAATTCATTAGATTAGCAGTAAAATTATAGGAGGAGAAGAAAATGATTAATAAGGATTTTTACAAACTTGCAGAAGAGGATGCAGAAAGTAGAGGCTTCCAAGTAGATGAAGTACTTGCTTGTATGGAAAAGGCTCTAACAATGGCTTTTAAGAAGGAGCATGGAAATACTTCCTGTAAGGTCGAATTTAAAAAGGATAAAAATGAAATTTTACTTTACTCTATTCACAAAGTAGTTGAGCAATATACGAATTATGAAAAGCTAGAGGAGAATTCTTTAGAGGAGCCTATTCAAGAGGATGTGGAAAAGATTGAAAATCCAGAACCTCAATATGCAGAAATGTTACTAGAGGATGCTAAAAAGATTAAAAGTTCCTATAAGGTTGGAGATTTAGTTCTTCAACAGGAAAATCTAAAAACGTATAGCCGTATGACAATCCTAGCAGCCGGAAATATGTATAAGCAAGGGGTTCGCACACTGGAAAGAGAAAAGGCATATACCTACTTTAAGGGCTTTGAAAATGATATGATTACTGCTGAGGTTTCTAATGTAGGAGATCGCTTTATTACATTAAAGCTTGGTTTCAATGTAACCTCCATTTTACCTTTAACAGATTTATTACCTAATGACCATTTGGCTATTGGAGATTTTGTTAAGGTATATGTAAAGAAGGTAGAACAAACTACAAAGGAGCCTAAGGTTGTTGTTTCTCGTACTGAGCGTAGTCTTGTTACTCGTCTTATGGAAAATTATATCCCAGAAATTAAAGAAGGAATCATTGAAATTAAGGGAATTGCCCGTGATCCAGGCGATCGTACAAAAATTGCTATCTTTTCAAATGATGAAAGAATTGATGCGATTGGTTCTTGTGTAGGAGAAGGCGGAAGTCGTATTCGAGAAATTGTAAATGCTCTTGGTGGAGAAAAGGTTGATTTATATAAATGGAGTGAAAATCCAGAGGAGCTTATCGCAAATTCCTTACAGCCAGCTTCTGTAACAAAGGTTCTTAGCATAGATGCCAAAAATAAGACATCTCAGGTTGTTGTTCCAGATGATCATCTATCCTTAGCTATTGGAAAGGCTGGCCAAAACGTTCGTCTTGCTGTTCAATCCTGTGGCTGGAAAATTGACATTATGCCAACCTCAGAGGCTTATGACAAGGGACTCATCCAGATTTTAGGTTTATAAGATGAAAGAAAAAAAGCAAATTTTAAGAACCTGTGTTGTATCTAAAGAGGTATGTGAAAAAAAGGATTTATTTAGAATTGTCCGTACTCCAGAGCATAATGTTATTGTAGATGTAAAGGGAAAAGCAAATGGACGTGGAGCCTATCTAAAAAAAGATCAGAATGTCATTTTGCTTGCTAAAAAGAATAAAGCCTTAGATCGCAAGCTAGAGGTTACTGTTCCTGATGCAATTTATGATGAGCTTTTAGGATATTTAGAATGAAAATGGACAAAATATTAAATAATTTAGGACTATGCCAACGAGCAAATGGTCTTTTAAGTGGTGAGGATAATGTTTGTACTGAATTAGCTTCAGGTAAAATCAAATATATCTTTTTAGCAAATGATGCAAGTGAAAACACAAAAAAAAGAATTAGGGATAAGGCAAGCTTCTATCATATTGAACTTGATGAAAGCTATACTTCCCTAGAATTATCCCATTCAATTGGGAAGGAAAATCGAATGGTTATAGGAATTGTAAATCAAGGATTTTTAAAAATATTAAAGAAATAGGGTGATTTTTGTGGCAAAAAAAATAAATAAGCAGGATAAGAGAACTGCAAACATTCCACAGGCAAAAAATAAAAAGCAGGCACAAGCCAATCAGGAAAATATTTTAACCTACAAGGATGGAATGACTGTTGCTGACGTTGCAAATGGAATGGGGAAAACCAATGCTCAAATTATCATGAAGTTAATGCAGGCTGGTATTGTAGCCAACCAAAATCAAACCATTGATCGTGAAACAATAGAGCTTATTGCTTTGGAGTTTGGTTTTGAGGTAAAGGATGAAATTATAACAGATGTTACACGCTTTGATGAAATTGTTGTTGAGGATGAAGAAGAGGAGCTAGTATCTAGACCACCTGTGGTAACCATAATGGGACATGTTGATCATGGAAAAACAACCTTGCTTGATACAATTCGTTCTTCCAGAGTAGCTCGTGGTGAGGCTGGTGGAATTACACAGCATATAGGTGCATATCAGGTTGTTCATAAGGGCTTTCCTATTACATTCATTGATACCCCAGGACATGCAGCTTTTACCCAAATGCGTGCTCGTGGTGCTCAAATTACAGATATTGTTGTCTTGGTTGTAGCAGCAGATGATGGTGTTATGCCACAAACTGAAGAGGCAATCGCTCATGCTCAAGCAGCAAAGTGTCCTATTATTGTTGCTGTGAACAAGATGGATAAGCCGGCTGCAAATCCAGATCGTGTAATGGAGGAGCTTACCAAATATAATTTGGTCCCAGAGGTATGGGGAGGAGATACAATTTTTGTACCTATCTCTGCACTTCAGGGAACTGGCGTTGATCAGCTCCTTGAGATGATTCAGCTGGTTGCAGAGATGAAGGAATTAAAAGCAAATCCAAAGCGTTTGGCTATGGGTAGTGTAATTGAAGCCCAGCTAGATAAGGGGAGAGGACCATTAGCAACCTTCCTAGTTCAAAATGGTACTCTTAAAATTGGAGATGTTGTAGTTTGTGGAGATACATGGGGACGTATCCGTACAATGGAGGATGATCGCCATCAGCGCTTTACCTCTGTTACATCCTCTAAGGCAGTATCTGTAACTGGTTTAAATGCTGTTCCTTTAGCTGGAGATAAGTTTATGGTATTTAATGATGAAAAAACAGCTAGAGATACAGCAGAAGCACGTGCAAACAGAAAGAAAAATGCAGATGCAGCTGCTCGAAAAGCAACATCCTTAGAAGATTTATTTAAGCGTTCTGACGCAGATACAACAAAAGAATTGAATTTAATTATTAAAGGAGATGTTCAGGGCTCCGTAGAAGCTTTAAAGGCTTCTTTAGAAAAACTTAACATTGAGGATTTAAAGGTCAACATTATTCGTGCTACTGTTGGTACCATTACTGATACAGATGTATCCTTAGCTGAAGCATCAAATGCAATTATTATTGGCTTTAATGTTAGACCCGTAGCCTCTGTACGCAATGAAGCAGCAACAAAAAAGGTTGAAATTCGCCTTTATAATATCATTTATAATGTTTTAAATGATATAGAAGCGTCTTTAAAGGGAATGCTTGATCCAGTTTATGAAGAGGTTGTTATTGGTCAAGCAGAGGTTAGAAGCATTTTCAAAAATTCTAAAGTTGGTACAATTGCTGGATGCTATGTCACAGATGGTGCTTTAGAAAGAAATTCCTTAGTTCGTGTACTAAGAGATGGTATAGTTATATTTGAGGGAAAATTAGGCTCTTTAAAGCGTTTTAAGGATGATGCAAAAGAAGTACGTCAGGGCTATGAGTGTGGACTAACTATTGAAAACTTTAATGACATTAAGGAAATGGATATTATTGAAGCGTCCATTATGAAGGAGTTGAAGCGATAATGGGAATCTCTTTACAGCGTTTAGAATCCTTATCCCTTCGTGAGCTCTCCTTAATTTTAAGGCATGATGCAAAGAATAATTATCTTTCTAATATCACCATTACTGAGGTACGTATTACAAAGGATTTATCCTATATGAAGATTTATTTTACCTTCTATCAAGGAAAACTAGAAAATTATATGAAGGCTTTAGAGGATTGCAAGGGCTATTTAAGAAGCGAACTGGCAAAAAAAATCAAAGCACGAAAAATGCCAGAATTAATTTTTGTGCATGATGAGGCCTTAGAATATGGAAATCATATCAATGAAATCATTTCTAAACTAGACATTCATCATGACGATGAAGAATAAAAAAAAGAATACTTTCGTACTCTAATAAGGCATATATGGATAAGGGGGATAGTACTGGACAGACTGCATTGGATACATAGGATACGGCTGAACTGGATATGGCATAGGAGCGTAGTTGTTATAATTGTTTTTGTTTGTATTGCTCGCAATATAGCCAAATGGAAATCCTACTGCAGCCCCTACGAGTAACGGTAATAGTAGTCCACGATTATCCTCTCCACGATAATAAGTAGTTTGTGGATAATATTGCATAGGGTAACCTCCTTACTATTAGAATATGCTTTTTAAAAAAAATTGTGAATCGAGGAATAAAAAATGGGATGTAATCATGATTGCTCAAATTGTTCTGTAAAGGATTGTAACGATCGTAAATCCTTACTGGCAGAAACAGCAAAAGAAAATTCAATCAAAAAAATTATTGGTGTTGTTTCTGGAAAGGGTGGAGTTGGAAAATCAACAGTAACCTCTTTACTTGCTTTAAATATGGCTAAGAAAGGTTATAAGGTTGGAATTATGGACGCAGATATTACTGGCCCTTCTATTCCAAAAGCCTTTGGAATCACTAATCAAATTATGGGAAATGGAGAATTGATGTTTCCTCAGTTATCCAAATTAGGTATTAAAATCATATCTGTCAACCTATTAATTGAGGAGCCTGATAAGCCTGTATTATGGCGTGGTCCAGTGATCGGTGGAGCAGTAAAGCAATTCTATACTGATGTTTTATGGGAGGATTTAGACTTTCTGTTCATTGATATGCCACCTGGTACAGGAGATGTTGCTTTAACTGTATTTCAATCTATTCCAGTAGATGAGGTCATCATTGTATCAACTCCACAGGATTTAGTTTCTATGATTGTTGGCAAGGCTGTAAATATGTGTAAGATGATGAATATTCCTATGCTTGGATTAGTAGAAAATATGAGCTATATGGAGTGCCCTTGCTGTGGAGAAAAGCTTCATCCATTTGGAACCTCAAAGCTTGAAGAGGTTGCCTCCACTTACGATCTTATGCCTTTAGATCAAATGCCAATTCAGCCAGATACTGCAAATTTAGTGGATCAGGGCTTAATTGAAGAAGCAGATGCTAGTGTACTAGATATAGCAGCTAGTCAGCTTGTGGCTTTACTTTAAGAATTGTTGACCAGAAGAATTATTAAAGATCAATCATAATGACAATCTGATGCTTTAAAGGTTGTCTTTTTCTTAGTAAGGTTATAAATTAAGCTTTTATTCTTAAAAAGCAATACATATTATGAATTATGGCATTTATAAGCTACTTGAGCAATTTAGTAGTCTTAATAGAAAATAAACTACTCTAGGAGGGAAAAATGAGCTGTGTATTTTGTAAAATAATAAATGGAGAACTTCCCAGCTATAAAATTTATGAGGATGAATATACCTATGCATTTTTAGATATAGCCAAGGATATGGATGGACATACAATCGTTATTCCTAAGAAGCATGTAACAAACATTATCGATTGTGATTGTGAAACCCTTTCTAAAGTGACAGAGGCTATCCGTCTAATTTCTAAGCATTACGTAGAGGATTTAGGTTATACTGGTGTAAATATACTAAATGCCAGTGGCAAGGATGCAGAGCAGTCTGTATTTCATCTGCATTTTCATATCCTTCCTAGAAAGGAAGAAGATGGTCTACATCTATGGCCAGCACTTTCAGGAGCAACACATTCTTTAGAAGAAATGGCTGAAGCTTTAAAATTGAATTAAATTATACCCTGTCCTATAACAGCTTTGTTATAGGCTTTTTTATTCTTTTCATAAAATTATCATTTTTTGTCGAAATCCTCTGTCGAAATATGGTATAATGAGGTATAAGGGATGTGAGGGAGTTGTTTCTTACCATTATTTTTTTACTTATGAGTGCAGGATTATCAGGTACAATTTTTTATTATACACAGCTATATCTACACTGGTATTATTTTTTTATTCTTATTTTATTCATACCTTTTTTATATTTGGCTATATTTATCATCTATATGATTCTATTGCTTATCCTTTCCCTATTTGTAAATATGAAAAAAGAAAGAAGCAAGCCAAATCTTTTTTTGTATTTTTGGGTTAAGCAAACGATATTCCAGCTTTTATTACTTTCTAGAACAAGGGTAAAGATAATAGGAAAAGAGCTGATTGATTCTAAAAAAAGATATTTAGTTGTAACAAATCATATCTCAGCGTTTGATCCAATGATAGCTATTGCTAGGCTAGGACTTAAGCCCTTACTTTGTGTGAGCAAAATAGAAAACTTTAGAATCCCTATCTGCGGACCATTCATTCATAAGGCTGGCTTTATTGCTTTGGATCGAAATGATGCTCATTCAGGGGTACAAATGGTGAGAAAAGCCACAAATTATTTAGAAAAGGATTATGGAAGTATCTATATTTGTCCTGAAGGGACGAGAAGCAAGACAGGTAAACTTCTACCTTTTCATCCAGGTTCCTTTAAAATTGCAACTAAGGCTCAAGCTGATATTATCATTGGCTATATAGAAAATACAAATTTAATATCCAAGAATTTTCCTTTTAAAGGAACAAAAACCACGTTAAAAATTCTGAAAGTTATTCCAAAAGAGGAAGTTTTAGAAAAAAGCACCAAGGACCTTGCCTTAGAAGCCCAAGAATGGATACAAAGAGAAAAGGAGAATAGGTAAAATGAATTATTTGCTATTTAATCCACTTGCTAGAAATGGACAAGGAGAGAAAATGAAGGAAGAAGCAAAGAAGGTAATAGGTCAAACTTATCCAGAACTCATTGAAAAAAATGTTTTAACGCTTTGTCTAGACGAATTTATATTTCAGGTTAAAAAAGAGGATCATTTAATTTTGGTAGGTGGAGATGGAACACTCAATCATTTTGCTAATGCCCTTCTTGATGCAAAGATTGAAGCTTCCTTTTATCTTTATCGAGCAGGTACAGGAAATGATTTTCTAAGAGATATTAAGGAAGAAGGAAATCTGGTTTATTTAAATCCTTATCTTAGGAATCTTCCTAAAATAAGAATAAATGGCAAAGAAAGCTATTATATAAATGGAATTGGCTATGGAATAGATGGAATGGTCTGTGAAGTGGCTGACGATTTAAAGGTCAAGGGAAAAAACAATATCAATTATACGAGTATTGCCATTAAGCTTTTGTTAACAAAATACAAATGCCCAAAGGCTACTGTTTTTGTAGACGGCAAGGAATATCAATATAAAAGAGTATGGTTTGCCTCTAGTATGAATGGACAGTTTTATGGAGGGGGAATGATGGTTGCTCCAATGCAGGAGCGCCTATCTGAGAAGCTTTCCTTTGTCATTATGCATAAGTGCAGAAGGCTTCATGCATTAATGATTTTTCCAAATATCTTTAAAGGAAAACATCTAAAGAAGAAAAAATATTGTAGTAAAATTGAGGCCAAGCATATCAAGGTTTGCTTTGACCGTCCAACGGCTCTTCAAATTGATGGGGAAACCATCCGCCAGGTAACTCAATATGAAACGTGGAAATAGGGATACCAAATAAGGTATCCTTTTTTATATGCTTTTAAACTTATTTATAATCTCCTCTATATTGCCTATTTTCCCCTTTAGGCTTTGGATTGTATCCTCCATACTTGTATTTTGATTAGATGGAGCTGAATTCAAATTTTGTGCTTGAGCACCAATGGTTTGAATGACCTCTCCTAAAAGATTATAAAAATTTCCTAAAGAAGCCTGTTCATTTGCGTTAAGACCATCACTTAATAGCACTCCAATAATATAGGCTAAGGTAGCAAATTCAAAGGGATTTAAAGATAAAAGGAGTTGACTTAGGTTTGTAATTGGGTTTCTAGACATAAAAAACCTCTTTTATTATAAAAAATCACAATTTTTGGCAATGATTCTTATGAAGCACAAAAAGAAAGGAAGAACGAAATGAAAAAATGTGTTGTCTATTTATTTGGTTTCATTACTACTATATTATGTTGTATGGTTGAATGTTATGCTGAGGAATCCTATGAGACCTACAATGAAATTATGATGGTAGAAGGAAAGCTTTTAAGAAATTTCACAGAAGAGGAAATGAGGGAGTATATGAAAAATGTTCAGAAAAGAATATTTTGGGGAATAAATGTCTATACGGTAAATCAAGCGGTGGAGGCTACCTATATTTCTTCAACCTTATACAATGTTGAAAATCGAGGTGATACAGATGTAGCTTATGAACTAGACATTGTCGTAGATACTTCAAATAAAACGGTTTGGAGTGTTTCAGGAAATTTAAGTGGTACTGCTAAGGGAAGCATTAAAAGCTTTAAAACAGACCTGGCTACTAAGGCTGGGATTGATTACAGCAAGACCACTACTGAATCTAAAAAGGAAACTCAGAAATTAAAAGTTACTGTGGAAAGGGGGAGTCGTGCTATTGTTTATTTGATGGGAAGTGGAAGAATTACCAATGGGGTATGCTCCTGCTATATGTGCTTTATCAATGTTGCAAGCTGTGGATTTGAATATTTTACCTTAGTCAATCAATATCCTAGAATGGAGAAAAGAAAGCTATGAAAAGGATCATATTTGGTATAACTATTACTATGCTTATATTCTTAATCACAATTTTTGTACTAAGCCTTAAAAAAAATGTTTCTGCAACAGAGTGCTTTTATACTCTTCCCAGAATTATGACCTATAATTATCACAAGGACAAGGAAATGTCCTTTGAAATCTTTATTAATAATCAGCATAGCCTCATTGAATTTCCAGAAAAAAATAAATACTATATTGAAGATGAAAAAAATAGTTTTCCCTTAACCAATGTAAGGATAGAAAAGAAATTAGATTATATTAACAAAGAAGAAGTATTCTATAAATATATAGTTATAGCGAATCTTTTATCCTTTTTAGAAGAAAATATAATCTTAAAAAATTGCAAAATCAGAATAGAAAATGAATCCTATACTTTCTTAGGAACACTAGGCTACCTTGCAATTTATAAAGAAAACTATATCCCTTTAGAATTTTATGACCTTTATGGATACTACACATATATAGAAAATGAACTTCATCTAATAGGAATTACAATTCAGCTTTCTACCTGTTATAAAAAGCTTCATACAGCACATATTGGACCTGCCTATGTCCAAAATTCAAAAATAGAAAAAGATCATCTCTATGAAAGTGAGATTCCATCTTCTAAGCTAAGGCATTCTTTTGTAGAAGAAGAAACTGAACAGAATGATTTTTCTCTTACCGCAAGACAGGGTTATTATTTCTTACCCATCAGCTATCCTGAAATTTCACTTATAACCTATGGCTGTATCCTTTTTGACATTGATGATAAAACCTATTATATAGAGGATTTCACCTATCTGGCAAATGAGATATCCATTCAGGATTATAAAAAACTAAGCCAAGAAGGAACAATAGTCTATGCTTAAGCTGAGTGAGATACGAAAAAGGTACCACAAAGATAATGGAATTGTTAAAGTTAACTTAACCATAGAACCAAATCATCTTTATCTATTTATTGGAGAAAATGGAAGTGGGAAATCAACAACAATTAAGCTTATCTCAAAAGTAATTTTTCATTCTAAAAATGATGGATTCATAATGAATCATTTTCATAAAATGGTTTACTTACCTGATAAAAGAGCCTATCCAAAGCTTTTAAGGGTAAAAACTTATTTAAGATACTTCTTAGATAAATCCTTAAAAGAAGAACAAATTGCATTTTATATGAATCGCTATCATCTTCCAAATAAAGCCATAGGTGCTTTATCAAAAGGAATGCTTCAGAAATTAGGTATTCTCCAAACTATTCTACTTGATGGAGATCTTTATTTATTTGATGAGCCAACAGATGGACTTGATGGCGATTCTATCCGAATCTTTAAAGAAGATGTGAAGGGAATGTTAAATGAAAATAAAACCATTATCATTAGTACTCATAATCAGACTATATTCAAGGATTTAAAGCCAATGATTTACCGATTCAAGGAAGGAATTTGTTGTGAAAAAAAATAAGGAAAGAAGTATTTTAAATCTTAATACCCTGTATTTAGCCTATCACTTAAATAAGGTCGTTTTCTTTTTATTTGGAATTATATTGATTCTTTGGGGAATTGTTCTTTTTTTAAATACTGGCTATCCAATTCAAATGGATAGCTATGTTGTAAGTTTTAAGAGCTATCATAACTTTTATTTTGAGCAATCCATATTTTTCTTACAGCTGATTGATGGAGTTCTTGTAGCCTTTTTGGTAGGATCTGAGCTATCTAGTTTAGATCTATTTGATCCTATGTTTGTACCTAATGTATCTAGAAATAAGATAATCATTTCTAAGATTCTTGCGAATAGTATTTTGCTTGTGATCATGCAAATTTTTCAAAGCTTGCTACTTTTTTTAATTGCATGCATCGTTTTTCCCTATTATTCATTCAAATTCAATGATTTAGCACTGATAGCCTATATTTTTTTACCACAACTGGAGCTTTTTTTAGCAGGAGAATTCATCTCTATGATTTTTCATACCTACTTTATTCCTATCTTAATTTTCATCCTGCATATTATCTTTATTTTACTATCTAAAATAGAAAAGGTCTATCCTATTTTAGCTCTTTTCATTCCTCAAATTCAGTTTACAGCAGAGCAATTTTATTTAGAGGGAAATTTATGGATTTATTTGGAAATCTGCATTCTTTTTATAGGAGGCATGTTCTTGCTTTTCCAAAAAAAGGATATAAGTAATTTATAAAAATGAAAATATTCTTTATTTTCTCTTTTTATAATTTTTCTTCTTGACTTTTCAAGTCTATAATGATATTATATTAAAGGAAAATAAATACGTGGAAAGAAGAAACGCCCGTTTCTCGCCTGATTGATGAATTGGTAGGCAAATGGTCACAATAAATATTTGATAGTTTAGAGGGCGTTTTTGCGTCCTTTTTATTTTACTACTTACGGAGGTGGAATTATTAATAAACAAAAACGAGGTGCAGAAGAGCTTGTAAATGAAGCAATTCGCTGCAAGGAAATGTTAGTAATTACGGATAAGGGAGAAAAGCTAGGCGTGTTGCCACGTGCGAAGGCTCTAGCAGAAGCTGAGGAACGTGGGCTGGATCTAGTATTAGTTTCACCAGACTCCAATCCCCCTGTATCAAAACTAATGGATTATTCTCGTTTCCGTTTTGAGCAACAAAAGAAGCTTAAGGAAATGAGAAAGAATCAAAAGGTAGTTGTTGTACAAGAAATTCAACTATCACCAACAATTGAGAAGCATGATTTTGAAACAAAGGCTCGTAAGGCTCAAACCATTCTTGAAAAGGGGAATAAGGTTAAAATTTCTCTACGCTTCAAAGGGCGTATGATTGTTCATCAAGATTTAGGTAAAGAAGTAATTGAGCGTTTTGTAGAAAGACTTGCTGAATGTTCAACTCTAGAATCTCCAATTCGCTTAGAGGGTAGAACGTTATTTGCTGTTATAGCACCAAAAACATCAAAAGATTAAGGAGTTAAGATTATGCCAAAACAAAAAACACATAGCGGTTTAAAGAAAAGAATTAAAGTTTCTGCAACAGGAAAAATCAAACGTGGTCATGCTTATACAGGACATTTAAAAACAAACAAAACTCATAAGCAGAACAAAAATTTATCAAAGAGTGGTTTAGTTCACGAAACAGATATGAAACGTATTAAACCATTAATTTCTAATTTACTATAATTATAAGGAGGTAGAAGAAGATGCCAAGAGTTAAAGGTGGATACACTACAAGAAGAAGACGTAAGGCCGTTTTGAAGCTTGCAAAGGGCTATTATGGTTCAAAGCATACATTATATAAAACAGCACATGAGCAAGTTATGCGTTCTTTAGCATATGCTTATCGTGATAGAAAGGCTAGGAAAAGAGACTTCCGTAAATTATGGATTAGCCGTATTAATGCAGCTTGTCAATTAAACGGAATGAAATATTCTAGATTTATCAATGGTTTAGCAAAGGCTGATATTACAATCAATAGAAAGATGCTTGCTGATATGGCAGTAAATGATCCTGAGGGATTCAAGGGCTTATGTGAAGCTGCAACAAAAGCACTTGCTGCAGCACCAAAGGCTAAAAAAGTTGAAAATGTTGTTGTTTTAAGACCATTACCAAAAAACAAGTAAAAAAGAGCCCTTTTAGGGCTTTTTTACTTATCTTATAAAAAAATAAAAACGCCATTTGGCGTTTTTTTAACCTAAAAATTGAAGAACATCATTATACACAAGCTCATGCTGATCTTCATTTAAAATTTCATGTCTCATATTCTCATAAACCTTTGTAGTAACATTCTTATAGCCTGCTTTTTTTAGTGTATTTGCAGAATGCTTTAACCCCTTTGCTCCCAATGGACATGGGTCATCCTTTCCTACAAGAAGTAAGATTGGTTTGTTTTGATCAATAACAAAGTAGCGATTATGCTTATGCATCCCCCAAACCAAATGATAAAGAGCACTATATGAAGATACAGCAAACGAGATATTGCAATATGGATTATGAATAAAATACTGAACATTTTCTTCATTATAAGAAAGCCAGTCTTGTGGAGTTTTTGCATTTTTTACGGATTTAGAAAAGCTTCCATCTGTTAAATTCGTAAGAAATTTAGAAACATAGGTTTTTCCTTTAAAGATACCAATTAATTTAGCAAAGAAGATACCTAGGAAGGTTGCCTTCTGATAAGCAGGAACCCCAGATAATATGACTTTATTATAATAATCTGAATGCTTTTGAATCAAATTTCTAGAAATGATTGTTCCCATAGAATGTGCAAATAGATATAGCTTCAAATTAGGATATGAGGTCTTTAAAAACTCTGAAATGCTTACCTGGTCTAATACTAAGGCCTCCCATGGTTTTTTTCCCTCCATATGCCCTAAAATAGAAGCATTTTTTCCATGCCCTCTTAAATCTGAGGTCATAACTGTATAACCATGCTGATTAAGAAATAGAGCAAAATCCTTATAGCGCTCTTGATGTTCCTTCATTCCATGAACAATTTGAATAACCCCCTTAGGGTTAGATGCCTCATAGAGTGTCGCATAGATTGGCTGCTGATCATATTTTGATTTTAAAATTATTGATTCCATAAATTACCTCCTAATATACTGGTTGAGATTTCAAGCGTTCTAACACAAGGGATTTAGCTTCTTCCTTACTCAAATGCAACGCAACAGCAATCTCATTAAATAGCTTGCGTTCAGCCTGCTGTAAGAATTGAGTATCAAAGGATCCTAATGTCTTTTTTTCTGCTTTTTTATCTTCTGTAATCCGATAAAGTAATTTCAGTAGTAGAAGTGTATCCATAATATTATTTGAAACTACCAATGCCTGAAATTGTACTTTTCGTTCTTTATTATCTTTTATATACTCATCAGAAAGAAGAATAGAATCATTTATTGCTTTAAGAATTGCTGTTTTATCAAGCATAGGTCGTAAGAAAAGACCTGCCTTTTCCAGAGGCATCTTGATTGACATTTTATTATGATAGGTTTCTAATCTATAATATTCATCTGTCATATTTACTTCTAAAACCGTACATAGCCCATGTCCACTATGAACAACAAAATCGTCTTGCTTAAACATTTCTACTCTCCTTTCTATTCAAAAATTTGCAAAATATTCTTTATATCATTATATCACAAAATATTAAAAAAAACTAGGGATAGAAGAAAATAAAATCAAACTATTTTCATTGTTTTTTTATTGTTTTATGATAGAATAGTAATGTAGTTATTTTTTATAGCAAAATTTGTAGATATAGGAGTGGCGTTTTATGAAAAAATATGATGTAATTATTGTTGGAGCAGGTCCTGCTGGATTGTTTGCAGCCTATGAGCTTCACCAAAAAAATGAGAAATTAAAAGTTTTGTTACTTGATAAGGGACATGATATTTATCATAGAAACTGTCCAGTTTTACAGCATAAGCTAGCAAAATGTCCTATTGACAAAAATGGCCATTCAGGCTGTCATCCTGCCTGTTCCATTACAAATGGCTTTGGAGGAGCTGGAGCTTACTCTGATGGAAAGTTTAATATTACAAGTGAATTTGGTGGGTGGATGACAGATTACTTAGATCCTAAGCAGGTAGAGGATTTAATCTCATATGTAGATAGTATTAATTTAAAATATGGAGCTCCAACAACCATTACAGATCCTACCACAGAAAAGGTAAGAGAAATTGAACGCAGGGGCTATGCTGTGGGATTAAAATTATTACGTGCTAAAGTAAGACATTTAGGAACAGAGAACAACTTAAAAATTATGGCACGAATATTTGATGATTTAACAAAATGGATAGATATGCGCTATGAAACAGAGGTTACAGATATCATCATAGAAAATCAAGAGGTACGCGGAATAAAGATTCAGGAAGAGATTATCCAGTGTAATCAGGTTTTTTTAGCTGTTGGAAGAGATGGAGCTACCTGGCTTCAATCCATTTGCGAAGAGCATAATATTGGACTTACTCATAATCAGGTAGATATTGGTGTTCGTGTTGAAACCAATGATGTTGTTATGGAGGAAATCAATAAAAATCTTTATGAGGGAAAATTCATTTATCGAGCATCTGTTGGTACAGTTGTAAGAACCTTTTGTTCTAATCCAAGTGGGCATGTTGTAGTAGAAAATCATAGTGGTACAATTCTAGCCAATGGGCATGCTTATGCAGATGTAAAGCTTGGAAGCACTAATACTAATTTTGCACTTCTAGTATCTCATAAATTTTCCGAGCCTTTTGATAAGCCAAATGAGTATGCTCATGAGGTTTCCCGTCTTGCGAATCAGCTTTCCTGTGGTTCTGTAATTGTACAACGCTATGGAGATATATGCAAGGGTCGAAGAACCACTCAAAAACGCTTGGAGGAAGGGTTTGTCAAGCCAACCCTAAAGGAGGCTGTTCCAGGAGATTTAGGACTTGTATTGCCCTATAACACAATGAAATCTATCATAGAAATGATTGAAGCACTGGATCATGTTACTCCTGGAATAGCAAATGAGCATACTTTGTTTTATGGAGTAGAGGCAAAATTTTATTCTGCCCGTCCTGTAACAAACGATCGCTTTGAAACCAAGGTTAAAGGGCTTTATGTTGGTGGGGATGGTGCTGGTATTACACGAGGTCTTGCTCAAGCAGGAGCAAATGGTGTTTGGGTAGCACAGGATATTATCAGCAAGTATAATGCATAGGTGAGATATTGTTATCTCACCCTTTTCTTTTTGTCTTTTCTTGACATACGATTTATTTTTCTATTTTTGTCGAAGCTCTATAAACTTGCCTAAACTTCCTTTATAATACCCTTAGGTGATTCAAAATGAGTTTAAATGTTGGTGTATATGTAAAAAAAGATATTTTGATTTTACGACTTAAAGGTGAATTAGATGATGTTAGTGTCAGTGATCTAAGAACGAGAATTTCAAACTATATTGATTCCTATAAAATTAATCATCTCATTTTAAATCTTGCTGAGTTATCCTTCCTAGATTCCTCAGGAATTGGATTTATTATTGGAAGATATCATCAATTAAGAAAGAAAAATGGAGATATTACTATCAGCAATATTCATCCAAAAATCGAAAAAATCATCTATATTTCAGGACTTGCAAAAATTTGCAAAATAAGAGAAAATGAAGAATCCGTTCTCATTTCCTTATCTAATGCATAACCATTTTAGGAGGAGAAAACATGTATAATGAAATTCATATGAAATTTATCTCTAAAAGAAGTAATATTGGCATCATAAGAAATGCAGTAGCTGCATTAATTGTTGAAAGTAATCCAACCATAACCTTTCTAAACGAATTAAAAACCGTTATCAGTGAGGCTATCACAAATTGCATCGTTCATGGCTATGACAATAAAGAGGATCAGTACATTGATATGATTGTTCAGGTTAACGATGAAAATGTAACCTGTGAAATTGTAGATTATGGAAAGGGTATAGAAAATATTGAACAGGCAAGAGAACCGCTCTTTTCAACCAAAAAGGAAGAAGAACGAAGTGGACTTGGATTTACTATTATGGAGATGTTTTGTGATACCTTTTTAGTAGAAAGTATAGTAAATCAGGGAACAAAGCTACATTTTACAAAAAAATGGTAATAAGTTTTTAAAAAATAAATCATACTATAAGTGGTGATTTATTATGGAAAAATCTAGAAAATATTATCAAGAGCTGATAAGCGTAGAAAAGGACTATAAGGCAATGACAAAAAATTTCTTAATTGCCTTTGCCTCTGGTGGAGGAGTTTCTATTTTAGGTCAGCTCTTTTTTGATTTGTACTATCAAATTTTAAACATAAATAAGCAGGATTCCTTCCTCTATATGACGCTGACTATGGTATTCATTTCAGGAGCTTTAACTGCAATAGGAATTTATGATAATCTAGGACAAGTTGCTAAATGTGGACTTGCCATCCCTATTACAGGCTTTGCGAATGCATCCGTTTGCTCCGCAATGGAATATCATAAGGAAGGAATTGTTCTAGGAATTGGTGCAAATGCTTTAAAATTAGCAGGTAGTGTCATTGTTCTAGGAACAACTTGTGCAATAATCGTCGCAAGCATTCGCTATCTTTTTGAGGTGATCCTATGACCTTTGAATTGAAGAACATTTATTTAGAAGCATCAAGTGTTGTTGCAGGAAAGCTAGAAGGAGAAGGCCCACTAAAATCCTACTTTGATTCAATAGATGAATGCAAGGACTCCTCTTTTGAAAATAGTGAAATTGATATATTGTATAAATCCATTGATATTCTTTTAGAAAATACAAACCAAAAGATAGAAGACATTTCCCTAGCAATTGGAGGAGAACTCTCCAATCAGCTAACAACCTCAAGCTACACCTTTCGTAGCCTTCCCATTGAATTAATAGGCATCTATGCAGCATGCTCAACCATAACCTTAGGATTAGGACTAGCAAGCTTACTTCTAAAAAACGAAGACATTAAAAACATTTTAGTGTTTACCTCAAGTCATAATCAGTCTGCAGAACGGCAATTTAGAAATCCTGTTGAATATGGAGGAAATAAAGAGGACACACAAACCTTCACATCAACCATAGGTGCCAGTGCACTTTTATCTCATAAAAAGGGAAAACTGAAATTCTCTAGCTTTACCTTAGGAAAGGTCATTGATGTAGGATTCACTGATGCCTGTGATTTTGGTAGAGCTATGGCACCCGCAGCGTTAGAAACACTATTTTCCCACTTTAAGGCCACAAATACGACGCCTGAGGACTATGATCTGGTACTGACGGGTGATTTATCCTCCTATGGTCATGAAATTGTTTTAAAGGCTTTAGAAGAAGAATATGGGGCAATTCGTAATTATGAGGATTGTGGTCTTATTCTTTACGATATCCAAAATCAAAATGTACTTGCTGGTGGAAGTGGTCCAGGAACCTCAGCAGCTGTTCTATTATCCTATATCAAGAAAAAGATTTTATCTGGATATTATAAAAAAGTATTACTATGTGCAACAGGAGCTTTGATGAATCCTACAATGATTAATCAAAAGAATAGTCTTCCTTGTATTGCACATGCTATATGTTTGGAGGCTGAAGAATGATATACTTATATGCATTTTTAATTGGAGGAGCAATTTGTGGACTTGCTGAAATTATTAAAGATGTTTTCAAGCTTACAGTAGGACATATGACTGTCTTATTTGTTTGCTTAGGAACAATTTTAGATATTGGAGGGTTTTACGATCGCCTTTTAGACCTTGCAGGAGCAGGAGCAGCACTGCCAATTACCAACTTTGGACACTCGCTAGTTCATGCAAGTCTAGAAAAGGCTCATGAAATTGGATATATTGGAATATTTACAGGAATATATGAAAAAACAAGTGCTGGAATTGCATTTACCATCTTTATATCTGTGCTGATTGCTCTTATTTTCAGACCTAAAAAATAAAAAATTCAATTTCCTATAAAAAAGACTAAAATATGGCAAGGAAAGGATCCAAAGGGATCTTTTCTTTATTTTAGGCTGTGAAGATAGAATTGATGAAATTCAAACGCTCAGTTAAGTTCCTTTTGTTGCTAGTTTTTTTAAGAAAAATATTGTATAATGAAAGAAATTAAGGAAGTGGTTTTATGAATGATGTAAAAAATCCATTTTTATTGCCAAACAAAGCTGTTGCGGTGGGTGGATATATTCTTCTAAACTTTATTTTTGGAAGTGTAATTTTGATGCTGCTTGGAGTGATTTATAATCAAACTCACCATCTAGGCTTAGGTCTAAATGACATTACAAAGATCATTGCCCAAACGGACATGGAACAGCTTCAAAAGGAATATATGGATCTCTATATTTTCAGTAATGCCTTAGGAAATTTACTCCTTTATCTTTGTATGTTTGGCGTTGTTGTATTCTTTATGAGAAATTATGTAGTAGAGGATGCAAAGGATTTAGTCAAAGGATATAAAAAGCTAGCCTGGCTTATTCCAGCCTGTGCTATTGTTGGCTATGCTATAACTTATCTTGTCGATTTAGGAATTGCTATGCTGGTAAAACAGACCTCTGCAAACCAATCCTCTATTGAGGTTTTAATACAAAATGGTGGAGCTGTATACATGTTTTTTGCTGTTGTGATATTTGCTCCCATTGTTGAAGAGTTAATCTACCGAAAAGCCATTTTTGAATTTTTGAAAACAAAGCATATCGCATGGTCCTATGCAGTATCTATTGTTTTCTTCACATTCCCTCATATGATAACAACATTCTTAGACACATCTCATACCTTTTTGGATAATATCTTGATGAGTATTCCATATATGTTTAGTGGCTTTGCCTTATGTCTAACCTACCATCACTGCAATAAAAATGTATACGCATCCTGGTTTTTCCATCTAATCAATAATCTAATCGCTTTTATATTCATATTTATGTGAGGTTAACTATGTTAAAAAAATCAATTTCTATGTATAAGGAAAACATCCTTTCTGAATTAAAAAATAAGAATGCTATTGGAACTGCAGGAGATAAAAACACAGGGTTTAATTGCTTAACTGTATCCTGGGGTGGAATTGGCGTCCTATGGGGAAAAGAGGTTGCATTTGTCTTTGTTCGTAAATCAAGATACACCTATGAGTTCTTAGAAAAAAGTCAAAGCTTTACCCTGTCCTTCTTAGATGATTGCTACAAAGATCAGGTATTTTATCTTGGAACTCATTCTGGAAGAGTAGAGGATAAGGTGAAAAATGCAGGATTATCCTATACCTATGACCCAGATTATGACGGAGCCTATATAAAAGAAGCAAGCTACTGCTTTAAAATGAAAAAGCTTTATGAAATTTCTTTACCTTGGGAAAAACTCCCAAAGGATATCATAGAAAAGTTCTATAAGGATGGAGATGAGCATACAATGTTCATATGTGAAATTAAACAATTTTTAGTATCGGAGGAATACGATGAACTACATTGATTTACATTGCGATACACTATCCGAGCTAATGAAAAATCCTACGTTTCATTTAGAGGATGCACCACTGCAAGTCAATTTAGAACAGTTGACTGAAGGGAATTGCCTTTTACAATGCTTTGCGATGTTTGTATACTTAAAAAACACCAAGAATCCGTTTAAATATTGTATAGAGATGATAGATCGCTATTATGAGGAGCTGAAGCTTTATCCAAATCAAATTGCTCCTGTATTTACCTATGAGGATATCCTAAAAAACCACCAGCAAGGAAAAATTTCAAGCTTATTGACAATAGAAGAGGGTGGAGTTACTGAGTCTAATTTAGCTTTTGTAAGGACGCTTTATCGCTTAGGTGTAAGAATGATTTGCTTAAATTGGAATTTTATTAATGGGGTAGGACATCCAAACTTCATATTAAATGACCATCCAAATTTCAAAATACCTAATGAAAAAGATGGTTTAACTGAATATGGAATCCAAATGGTCAAACAGATGAATTCTTTAGGAATAATTGTTGATGTTTCTCATCTTTCAGATAAAGGCTTTTATGATTGTATAAAGTATTCAACAAAACCTATTGTAGCAAGTCATTCTAATGCACGGACTATCTGCTCTCATGTAAGAAACTTAACTGATGATATGATTCTTTGCCTTGCCAAAAATGGTGGGGTTATGGGAATGAACTTTTGTGCAAGCTTTTTAGACAATGATGAGGAAAAAGGAAGGGATACCATTTCTTGCCTTGTACGCCACATTACCTATATTAAGAATCTGGCTGGAATTGATGTTCTTGCTATTGGTAGCGATTTTGATGGAATTGATCCTAACATTTCCTTACGTAGGGCCTCTTTGATGCCTAAGCTTTTTGAAGCTTTAAGAGCCCATTCCTTTACAGAAGAGGAAATAGAAAAGCTAGCTTACAAGAATTTTTTAAGAGTAGCAAAGGAAAATTTTAGCTAAGAATGTCATAAAAACGCTTAAAAACTTGTCATTTATGTCATTTTTTTCAAAAAAAATGCACTTTTTTGAAAAAAAATTAAAAAAACTCTTTATTTTTTATAAATTATGGTGTATACTACTGGTGTATGTGTAGTTTCGCACTATATATTATCTCCCAATTTACTCATGAGACTACACATACACTTATTTTATCTTAAGCGAAATTATTACATATAAAAGAAGGGGATTATGACTTTTCATAATCCCTTTCTTTTTTTGTTTCTATGGAAAGAAGAAGCAAATTGAAGTAAAATTATTTTTCAATTAGGAATAATTTGTATTCTAGCCTCATAGTATTTTATGACTAGCGAGGAGGAATTTATATGAATGATGAGGCATTAATTAGCTTATCAAATAGAATGAAGAGTGATTTATTTATTGGATTTGTTGGTTCTTGCAGAAGTGGAAAGTCAACTTTAATTAACTCATTTTTTAAATTGTTGATTTTACCTAATGTCGAAGATGAGTTTATGAAGCATAAAATCTTAGATGAACTACCACAGACGGCAGAGGGTAAGCAGATAATGACTGTAGAGCCTAAATTTATTCCCTCAACTTCTATTGAATTAAATGTGAATAATACTATTATGAATCTACGATTTGTAGACTGTGTAGGAGAAATTATTTCTTCAGCAGAGGGCTTTGGATCAGAGGCTGAACCTAGAATGGTTAAAACCCCTTGGTATAATGAGGCAATCCCTTTCCAGGAGGCAGCTTCTATTGGAACAGAAAAGGTAATCTTCAATCATTCCAATTTAGGAATTTATGTTACCTCAGATGGCTCCTTTAGTGAATTTACACGAGGAGAATATCAAGAGATTGAAGAAAAGCTCATTCCAAAAATGAAGGAAATGAATAAGCCCTTTGTTATTGTATTAAATACAAAGGATCCTAATGATCCAAAGGCTCAAGCTCTTGCAAAGGACTTAGAGTCTAAATATGAGGTCAATGTTGTCTGTCTATCTGCTTTAAAAATGACAGCAGAGGATGCAAACCTAGTTCTATCTAGGGCTTTGGAGGAATTTCCAATTTCTGATTTAGAAATATCTCTACCTGATTATATTGATGCCATTGGAGAAGATATTCCCTTAAAAAAGGAGATTATGTCCTGTATTCAAGATGTAGAAATGAAATATCGAAAGGTAAAGGATGTTTCAAATATTTGCAAGGAGCTTAGAAGCTCAAATCAATTTTCAGATGTTAAGCTTGAGCTCCTAGAAGCTTCAACAGGAAAGGCTAGCATTATTTTAGACTTAGATGATTCTAAGTATAAAGAGATTGTGGATTTACTTCTTGGCAAATGCAGTGAAACTCGAAAAGATTTCATCAGCTATTTATATCAGTCCAAAAAAGCAAATGAGGTTTATGCTGAAGTTAATTCAGCTATCCTAGAGGCCAAGCAGACAGGATATGGTGTATCTGTTCCTCGGATAGAGGATATGCATCTTCTTCCTCCTGAGGTAGTTAAGAAAAATGGAATGTATGGCGTTAAGCTTTCAGCTAAGGCATCCTGTATTCATATGATAGCTGTGGATTTAGAGTCCTCCTTCACCCCAATCATTGGCTCAGAGGATCAGTCAAGGATGCTAATGGAAAGTCTTAACAGTGATGGAGATGAAGAAGCATTATGGAATAAAGAATTCTTTGGGAAAAAGCTTTCTGATATCGTAAATGATTCTATGAAATCTAAAATACACGGTCTTCCAGATAAATCAAAGGATAAAATCAAAAATGTTTTAGATAGAATCATGAATTCTAATCATAATAACTTAATTGCAATTATCCTATGACTATAAGAGTCTCTCTCATGAGAGATTTTTATTTCGGAACTAATGTGGTTTTAATAACCAGATTATTTATTTTGTTTTATTTCAATATATGTTTTATATAATGTTATAATATAATTACTTCAATCATATATCTGATAAAATCTCTTCTCAAATTAAAAAAACAACAGTTTCTAAAGCTTTTTTATATTTTTTTCACTTACAAGTAGTGTGGAATCAGCAAATCAATTTTAACAAGCAAAATCAGCCTTTTAATAGCTTTTTATTGTCACAATGAATAAAAACCAAACAGAAGATAAAATTAAAAATAAAGGCTTTTTTCAAAGGAATTTAACTTTCTTGATTTTTGTATAAGTGTGATAAATACGCATCGAGAATTAAGAATACGTGGCAATCCCCATCTCAATGCCTGAAAATACGCTATAAGAATGAGGATTTTCCCTTTATCTTCTAGTTCCATTTCTCATTACAAGGAAATTTACTAGTATTTTTAATCAAGCTGTGATATAATTAATATCCAATAGGGCATTAAAATAAATTTCAAAGACGACGTAATTATAAAAACTATATAATGTAATTATAATTTTCAGTTTTTAAATTTGTAAAAAGCTTTAAAACTAGTTTTCAAAACTAAATATAATTTGAAAAGGAGGAATAACATTGAAAATTAGAATTTATGGAGAAACAATCGAAAGAAAAGAGCCCGTACGTGTGCTAGAGCTTATTAAAGGAGATAAGTTTCAGTATCAAGCTGCTAAAATTAATAATCGCATACGAGAGTTAGAATATATTATAGACTCTGACTGTGATGTAGAACTACTGTCCCTTACTGACACAGAGGCTGTTACCATCTATCAATCCACCTTAAGATACTTAGTTATTATGGCAGTCCAAAATGTATTTCCAAAGGCAAGAGTCATTTTTAATTATAGTGTCTCAAGATCCATATTTGCAAGCATATCCAATATCAACCATGCATTTATGCAGGCTGATTTAGACAAAATCAAACAAGAGTTGGATCGAATTATAGCACTTGATTTACCTATTAAGCGGTCAAGTATAACAAAAGAAGAGGCTAATCGATATTACAATGAAATCGGATATAAGGATAAAGCGAAAATCCTTACCTACCGCAAGGAAGCTACCGTTCACGTTTATGAGTGCGGCAATTATAAGAACTATATGTTTGGGTATATGCTTCCATCAACAGGCTTTCTTACTAAATACAAATTCAGATTATACGCTCCTGGATTTATCATCCAGTATCCAAGAGCAGAAAACAAAGGAGAAATTCCTGTTTTTGAAGATGAAAAGGTATTCCAAAATGCCTTACGTGAAGCCAACCGCTGGGGAAACATCACCACAGCAAGCTATATTTCTCAAATGAATGAAATCGTAGAACAAGGAAAAGCCTTAGAGTTCATAAACATCTGTGAAACACGTCATAACAATCAGCTTACTGCATTAGGAGAGAAGATTGCTAGAGATATTGACACAATTCGTTTAATTGCGGTTGCAGGTCCATCCTCAAGCGGAAAAACTACCTTCACCAATCGTTTAAGAATCGCTTTAAAGACCTTAGGAATTGATCCTTTAATGATTAGCGTAGATGACTTTTATAATCAAGGTCATTTAGCTCCTATTGATGAATATGGAAAGCCTGATTTTGAGCATATTGATGCCTTAGACAGAGGACTTTTTGATGAGGTGATTTATAAACTGATTAATGGAGAAGAGGTTGCCCTACCTAAATATAACTTCTCCACTCAGGAAAGAACCTTTGGTGAGCCTGTTAGATTAGGAAAGAATCAACCAATTATGATTGAAGGAATTCATGCACTTAATGATGAGCTCACTCCATCCATACCTCAGGAATTAAAATTCAAAATCTATATTGCACCTCAAGCTCAGTTACACATTGATGATCACAACCCTATTTCATTATCTGATATTCGTCTAATCCGTAGAATGGTAAGAGATTACGAAACCAGAAACTCAAGCTGTGAACAAACTCTAGATATGTGGCCTAGTGTAAGAAGAGGAGAATTCAAATGGATTTATCCGCATCAATCCAATGCAGACTTTGTTTATAATTCAGAATTATCCTATGAGCTATGTGTTTTAAAAAAGCATGCCTTGCCACTTTTAGAGGCTGTAAAAACAGAGAGCCCTTATTTTATTCAGGCCAACAGATTGGTTAAGTTTTTAAAGTATTTTACAGACATTTCAGATAAATGGATTCCATGCAATTCAATCATCAGAGAATTTATTGGAGGCTCCATATTTTACACAAAAGATAAATGCTAAAATTATAGGACGCAAGCAGGCGTCCTTTTTCTTTTAAAATGACTTGTTTTAAAGGTCATTTTTTGCTATAATTTAAGATAACAAAAAGAGAATAGGAAGGTGATACAATGTATAGCCTAGAAAATATGCAGAGAATCACATATCCCAGTGATTTAGTCATGGATTTAACCAAGCTATATCGCTTCAAGGGAAAAGACTTTTATTACGAGGATATCTTTAAATCCGATATGCAAACCATCATAAAAGATACCATCGAACGGGATACCTTCTATGCCGCTAAAATATTAAATTTAAAGATTACTGAGAATCGTTTAAGACTCATTATTCAAAAAAATAGCACTCCAAAAACAAATGACGAAAGAATCCTTTTTAACCTAAAAGAGGTATTCAAAATCATCCAGGAAAAGGGAAATGATTTGGAGCTAACTTCCAACGAATTTTTAGCCCTAGCAAAACGCATTTTTGGAGGCGTAAAAGAGGTTGGATATGCAAGCAAAACAATTGAGGTTCAAGTCAATCTTTTAAGAGAAAAGAAAAAGGTATCTTTAAGGAACGTATTTGATGATCTTTTAAAGCTTTATAAGAAAGAAATCAATGGAAATTCAGTAGAAGGAACACAGCTTGCTACTAACCTTTTTGTAGATATTTCCAATGTCAAAATCTATAATGATGAAAATGAATTCATGTGCCTTCTCATTTATTACTGTCTTTTATTTAGAGAAAGATTTAACGTCTTCAAATATATTAGTTTCTTTGAATTATATTTAGACAACGAAAAGGCTTTTAAAAATGCTTTAGTTTCTACAAGCTTCAACTGGGAATCAGGATTTGCCCAAACAGCCATTCTAAATCGCTTAACCATACAGCTTCTGTTAAAGGGCTATAACGAAATAGAAAGCAAACGCTCCGTTTATAGCTTTGATAAAGGAATCCGAAAAATAGATAGTGTAGAAAGCTCCATTCTCAAGATGGGAGATATCTTTACTAAAGATGAGATTCGAGCAAGAAATCCATACCTGTCTGATTCAACAATCAATCGAGCATTAGACAATTTAAAAAAGGAAAACAAGATAAGACCTAACGGAACAGGGCGCTCTGCCACTTGGGTAAGAATCATTAAAGACGAAACCTTTGATCCAAAAAACAAACAGGTCAGCCTATTCGATTTATTTATGGAAGAGGAGAAAGATTAGGAAGAGAAATCTTCCTTTTTATTTTTGGCAGTACGCGTTCAAGGTTGCAAATCAAAGGCAAAACGAAGCAGAGCAGTAGCGAGAGCAGAAGAGGAAGAAGACAAATTTTTCAATATGACAATAGAAGAGGGGAAAGCGGGTATTATGAGCTTTTTAGACAGCAAGACAGATAATCCCTCATAAAACGGGTTGTCGATTACTATAAAAATTTAGTCCTTCTTGTTAAACTACCTCAAACCAGAAAAGTTGGATATGATTATAATCCTCCAGTCTTTGAAAACCATCCAAAAATCACACTCAACTTCATGTCTGAATATATTTTTCAATGCAAAAGAATGCCATTTCAGAAATGCGAATTACTTCCTATAATATATATTATGTTAACCATTAAAATACATTGATTTTCTGCGATATTTTGATTGTTTGTGGATTTGTTATAAAATGTGTGTTTTCTGCTTTTTTAAAGGTTTTGACATTATATAACAAATTCACGGGCGATAATTTCAGC
>JAIEEQ010000078.1 GCA_029067355.1 Anaeroplasmataceae bacterium
CATTTGACAACTCTAAATTAATGTATATAATAGATTTAAGAGCTATGAGCTCTACATGGAGGAAAAATGAACAAAGCACACGATTCAAAGGAAACAATGAGCGTGTAAATTGGAGGAAACATCAGTGGAATATCTGATTCTATTTGTAATAGCTTTAGTTGTTATTGCATATATTTTAAATCATCATAAATAAATCAATGATGATTTACGCCTCCTAGAATAAGGTAATGTATACTTTAGCTTTATTCTATTTTTTTAGGATGGACATCCTAAATGAAGACGTTCATAAGTTTCCAACATGTGAAAAGGGAAGGCGCCCACCTTCCCTTTTCTTTTTAGACGTTCATTGTCTTCCTAAGACAATTCTATTATATGTGATTCTTTTTATGATTTCAAGTGAAATTCACAAATATGTAATAAAGAAGTCAGTTATAAAACTGTCTTTAGATATTGGATAGCCTCCAAATAGCTTTCAACCTGCTTACCTGCAAAGGTTCTATCAACTACATCACGTATCAAATTAACCCTTCTAAAAGGCTCTCTCTCATCAACCTTGGACAAGTGTATCTCTATCTTAATTCCTGAACACATTTCTAAAGCATCTCGTAATCCAATACTTGTGTGCGTATAGGATGCAGGGTTAATCAAAATAGCTGCATACTCTAATGCTCCCTGAAGTCGTGTAATCAGTTCTCCTTCACAGTTGCTTTGAAAAAACTCTAAGGAAAAATAACCATTATTTTCTTTTTCAATCGCATAATTTATCTCCTCTAGGGTTAGGCTTCCATAATGCTCCTTTGGTCTTTTACCAAGCATATTTAAGTTTGGTCCATTAATTACTAAAACCCTTTTCATCTCAAATTCAACTCCCTTAAGATATCTCCTACACACTGATTTATGGAATGATTTTCAATTTCTATGGTTTGAAATTCCTTATATTGGTCCTTTCTTTCCTCAAATAATTCTGTAATCCCTTTCCTAGCAAGAATAGGTCGTTCAATAGGAGAGTCTAAAAGACGTTCTTCAATTTCCTTTAAATTTGCCTTAAGGTAAATACAAGGTCCATTGATGATATCCTTATTCTTTCTGGTTTTGACAATACCTCCGCCACAAGCAATGACTACATTTTGAATTTTAGATACCTCTTGTAAAGAATTTGTTTCTAAGACTCTGAAATATTCTTCTCCATATAGATGAAAAATCTCATCTACAAACAGCATAGCCTGTTCTTCTATATAAGTATCTAAATCAATAAAGCTATAACCAAGTTGCTTGGCAAGCTCATTACCAATTGTAGATTTTCCAACTCCTGGAAGTCCAATTAAATATATTCTCATTTTTTTAACCACCTATCTATATCTTGCTCAATTTGGCAATAGGCTTCTTCTAGATGACTTGGATCAATTAGATAAAAATGACTATTCATCTGATTTTTAAACCATGTAGCCTGTCTTTTTGCAAGATGGCGTGTATTTTTCTTTATTTTTTCTATTACCATTTCATAGCTCTCCTTACCCTCTAGATAAGGAATCCACTCCCTATACCCAATTCCTTTTGGGTATATATTGTCCTTTGCAAGCTCCTTAACCTCATCAAGTAATCCTTCTTGTAGCATTTCATCAACCCTCTTATGAATTCTTTGATATAAGAGATCTCTATCCATATCTAAATATACAATATAATACTCATATAAGGCCTCTTCCTTATGATTAAAGCTATGAATGGATTTTCCTAGTTCTTCATAAACCTCAATAGCTCTCAAAACCCGCTTTCGATTGTTTGGATGGATTTTTTTCTGATCAATATTACAATCAAGCTCTACAAGATGCTGATACAATTCCTCATTAGAAAGTTTAGCATATTTTTCTTCCATGGAGATATTTCGCTTTGGAGATTTAAACTCATAATTAAATAGTGCCGCCTGAATATATAGACCTGTTCCTCCACAAATAATGGATAGAGGCTTTTGGTCTAAGACGCTTCTAGCAGCCTGCTGAAAGTCAGCAACACTATATTCCTCTTCTGGATTTCTTTCATTAATTAAGTGATGTACCACTCCATCCATTTCTTCTTCAGTTGGTTTGGCAGAGCCAATATCTAATCTTTTATATATGGCAATGCTATCTCCACTAATGATGTCTACTCCATAGCGCTTGGCCAAACGAATAGAAAGCTTTGTCTTTCCTATGGCTGTTGGACCAACAATAACAATTACCTTATTCATCAGGACTGAATCCTTTCAAACATCTTTTCTAGATCTGTTGAACTAAGCTTAATCATTGTTGGTCGTCCGTGAGGACAGGTATATGGATTTTTACATTCATTGAGCTGACGAACTAAAGCATCAATTTCTATACGACTAAGAGCATGATTTGCTTTGATAGAGCCCTTACAGCTAATTTGCTTGGCAATAGAATCTCTAAAGGTTATAATCTCCACTCTTTTATTTTCAATTAATAGAGCAAAAATCTTATGTATTGTTTCTTTTGCATTTTCAAGCTTTGCCCATAAGGGAATTTCTCTTACAATGTAATCCTGTTCACTAATAGGCTCAATTGTAAAGCCAATGTCTTTAAATTCATTGATATGCGCCTCTATAAATAAAGCTTCACTCTTTGTAAAGGTTAAAAGCAAAGGAACTAATAGCTCGTGTGTTGGCTGATTCTTATTTCCTAAAAGGATATAATTCTTTTCATAATTGATTCGTTCCGCAGCAGCATGCTGATCCATTAAATAAATGCCTTCTTCATTTTGAAAAATTAAATAGGTACCAAAGGCTTGACCAACATATTCAAAGTATGGAAGCTTTTGTTCTACTTCCTTTATGCCTTTAGACTGATAAATATAGGTTTCCTCATTCAATTCTAAAGGTGTGCATTTCTTTTGAGGTTCTTCTCTAATTTCAGTTCTTGGAAGCTCAAATATATTTCCTTTTTCATAGCCTAGATTCTCATTTTTTGAATAGATTTGTCGAGTGGGTATCAATTGTGCAGATTCTAATATTCTTGGAATAAGCATCAAAATTTCATTGAGAATTTGGTCTTTATTTGAAATTTTAATTTCAATCTTGCTTGGATGAACATTGACATCAATCAAGGTAGGATCGATTTGTAAATATAAGACAGCAATTGGATATTTCCCAATAGGAAGATATGTTCTATATCCCTCTAAAATTGCATTTGTTAGTGCATGATTTTTTACATATCTTCCATTGACAATTAAGGTGATTTCCAGTTTGTTTGCTCGATAGATTTCAGGCTTAACCAAAATGATGTTTCCTTCTACTCCATCAATAAAGAACTTCTTCTCTATGACATTTTTTGCAATCTCCAGTCCATAAATTTCTCCCATCAAGGAAGAAGCTCGTAGGGAAGCACTTGTATTTAAATAAGTTTTTCCATCATTTAGCAAAGAAAAACGAATTTCTGGATGAGCTAAAGCCATTCTATCCATTAAATACGAAATGCTTGCCAATTCATTTTTTGCAGGCTTCAAATATTTTAGTCTTGCTGGCGTATTAAAGAATAGATTCTGTACAGTCACTGTTGTGCCCTTATTACAGGAATGAGCTCCTGAAGAGTAGAGACTACCTGCCTGATAGGTTACCTGATATCCACCCTTTCCATTAGGACTAGAAAGAATCTGCATTTTACTTACTGCTGCAATTGAGGCAATTGCCTCTCCTCTAAAGCCTAGGGATAAAATTCGAGATAAATCATACTCTGTCTTTATTTTAGATGTAGCATGGGGTAAAAAAGCAAGACGAACATCCTCTTCATCCATACCCTCGCCATCGTCTACTACCTTAATCTCCTTAAGTCCTCCCTCAATTAAGTACACCTTAATTGTTGTAGCCTTGGCATCAATTGCGTTTTCTACAAGCTCCTTAACCACACTGCTTGGCCGTTCTACAACCTCTCCAGCAGCTATCATATTGGCTAGATGAGGAGACATCTTTGCTATTTTTCCCATAATTTACTCCTCCTTTAGCTCATAAAGAAGCTTGAGTGCTTCTAAAGGCGTTAAATGATTCAAATCAATTTCTTCTAAGCGCTTTAGTGTTTGTTCAGCTCTAGTTTCCTTTATAACCTCTTCTTTTGCGTCATATTCCTCAAAATTAAATAAGTCTAAGGCGATTCCCTTTTCTTTTCCAGATTCCTCTTCCAACTGCTGTAAGATAATCTTGCTTCTAGCAATTAAGGATTTTGGAAGACCAGCCAGACTTGCCACATTGATTCCATAGCTTTTATCTGTTGGTCCATCAAGTACCTTATGAAGAAAGGCAACACCCTGCTCTGTTTCCTTAGCTTCAACATGCACATTCTTTAAACGCTTAAGCTTTTTATCCAAGATGGTCAATTCATGATAATGCGTAGAAAAAAGAGTTACGCAGCCAATTTTTTCATGAACATATTCTAAAATCGCTTGTGCGAGTGCCATTCCATCATAGGTTGCAGTTCCTCGTCCAATTTCATCAAATAAAATTAAGCTATTCTTTGTTGCATTTGAAATAGCATAGTTTGCTTCCATCATTTCAACCATAAAGGTAGACTGTCCTGAAACTAGGTCGTCTGATGCTCCAATACGAGTATATATCGCATCAAATAGCATTAAATTAGCAGTTTTTGCAGGAACAAAGGAGCCAATTTGAGCCAAAATGACAATTGAAGCAAGCATACGCATATAGGTGGATTTACCACTCATATTTGGTCCTGTAATCAACATCATATTGAATGCATTAATATCCACATCATTGACAATATATCCTGATTTCATAATGGTTTCTAATACAGGATGTCTTCCATCCACAATGGTAACCTGACGTTCTAAATTAAAGGTAGGACGTACATAATTATTAGAAACTGCAACATCACTTAAGGAGATATAACAATCAATAGTAGCAAGACGGTTTGCAAGATCCTGTAATGAGGAAATATAGAAAGAAGCCTTGGTTCTTAACTGAGAAAAAATTTCATATTCAATGGATACAATTTGGTCATTAGAATGCAGAACAATATCCTCATATTCCTTGAGTTCCTTTGAAATATATCGTTCTGCATTCGTTAAGGTAGCTCTCCTTTCATAGCCAATATCCTCTGGTAGGCTAGCAATTGCTCCCTTAGAAATTTCAATATAATACCCAGTAACACGATTATAGCCAACCTTTAGAGTCTTAATTCCAGTAAGCTCCTTTTGTGAACGTTCATAATTTAAAATCCATTCCTTCCCATTGCTTAGAATTGATTTTATTTCATCTAATTTAGCATCAAAGCCCTCCTGAATCATTCCTCCTTCTTTGATAGAAAGTGGTGGATTATCTACTAAGGCCTGCTTTAATAGAGTATAAAGCTCCTGATGTGTTTCTATTTGATTAGCATAAGACGTTGCAGTATCTAGGTCAAGATGATATAAAAGCTCTTTAATTTCAGGAATAAACTGTAAGGATTTTCTTAACCATACTAAATCCTTTGCATTTGCATTGCCTGAAGCAATTCTTCCTATAATTCTTTCCAAATCATAAACACTTTTAAAATATTCCTTAATTTGACTTTTCTCTAAATAATGGGTGTTAAAGCATTCAATAAAATTCAATCGTTCCTCTATACGATTTAAATCTAACAAAGGCTTATCAAGCCACTTATGCAGCATTCTAGATCCCATTGCTGTTTCACAATGATCTAAATGCCATAGCAAAGAGCCTGATTTATTATTAAACCGAAGTGTCTCACAAAGCTCTAAATTCTTTTTTGTAAAAGCATCTAAATGTAAATACTTTTCATGGATGTAGCTTTGAATCTTCTTCAAATGGGTTGGCATTTGCTTTTTGGTTTCAATAAAATAATGAAGAATGACTCCAATTGCAGGATAATAGTCCTCCTCTATTCCAGCAACAATAGGTAATAGCTCAGATGGAATAGAGCTTTCTTTAACATAGGATAATACAATTTGATTCTGCCTTACAAATTGAAGAAGCTTCGCATTCATATATCCATCCTCTACTACAATTTCCTTGATATGTAAAGAAAGTAGCTCATTGGCTAGAATCTCAAAGCTCTCTAGCTTTGTAATACTTCCTTCCCCTGTGGAAAGATCACAATAGCATAAAAGATATTCTCTTTTCATCTGAAGAATACCTGCAATATAATTATTTTCCTTATCATTTAATCCTGAATCCAGCGTTCCAGGTGTTATAATCTTTACAACACCTCGCTTGACAATGCCTTTAGAGGCCTTAGGATCTTCTACCTGTTCAACAATGGCAACCTTATATCCCTTGGCAATCAGTCTTTCTGCATAGGGTTCATAAGCATGAAAAGGGACTCCACACATGGGAACCCGTTCCTTTACTCCAGCATCCTTTCCTGTTAAGGCAAGCTCAAGCTCTTTAGCTCCTGTATGAGCATCCTCAAAAAACATTTCATAGAAATCTCCAACTCTATAAAACAAAATGGTATCTGGATAATCTTTTTTAATTTCAATATATTGCTCCATCATAGGAGTATATTTCTCAATTTTTTCTTTCATTGCTCTCCCTCTTACCTTAATGCCTTTAGAATAGCAAATATAGAAATACAAGCTCCTATAAAAAGAACTATGGAAAGAATAGAGATAAAAATTTGCTTACGTTTAGAAAGAATTTTTTTATTCTTGAAGTATGGATTATGCTCTAAAAGAAGCTCATCTTCCTTTTTATAATTTTCTGGATTTGGTTCAGTTAAAAGCAGTAAGGGCTCCTTATCATTTATTTCTAAGTGCTCTTCCTTTACTTCCTCTAAAGCCGTTTCCTCAGATAAAGCTATTCCTTGCTCTTCTTGTGCCTGTAATGTAGGCTCCTCTTCAGGGGCAAATTCAGGGTCGTAGCTTTCATTTTTTAGTTCTATTTCTTCTTTAGGCTCATGTGAAATCTGTTGTGGTTCATTATAAACGAATTCTTCTTTTGAATCTAGACTTCTAGATTCAGTATCTAAAGGCGTTTCGTCAATTTCAGAATTCTTAACCTCAAGTGCAGGTTCTGCTGAATCCAGAGGGGAATCCACTGGATTATCCATTTTTAAATTGATTGTTGAGGTTTCATCCTTGCTTGCTTCTTCCTCTAAAATATGTGTTTCAGAAGGCATCTCCTCAGGCGAAGAAAGCTCATAGCTTTCCTGTTCAATTACAGGAACTATCTTTACTTCCTCATCATCATCCACAGGCTCAAAGTCTAAATTATCAAATTCTTCTAATTCGTCATCCTCTATTTCTTCTAGAATTATTTTTTCCTTTGAAGTTTTCTTTAGACTTTCTATTAGGATAGCCACACGTCTTTGCTTCTCCTCTTCTTCTAAAGAGGTTGTCTTTGAAGCAGAGGTTTTCTTGCTTTCTAAAACAGAATCAGACCATTTTTTTTCTAATGCCTTTTCTGATTCTTTTAACTTATTTATTTTTGCTAAAATTTCTTCTAATAATTGCTCATTTCCTGTTTCTTTTTTCTCTTTCGCAGGCAAAGGAGCTGGCTTTTTTACTGTTTCAAAGTCTTTTTTTTTTGGGAAACAGAAGAATCCTTTTTTGGGGATGCAGGCTTAGCTTGTGGAATTTTTATTCCATAAGCAATCGCCATTTTCGCTGTTTCCTCATCAATATTTAAGTAAGGCAGAAGCTTTCGGATAATATCAGTAGCTAAATCCTCCTGCTTATTTTTTTTCTTTGGAGCTTCAACCATTGGCTCAACAAGCTCATCTAGCGCTTCTAATCCAGCCGTATCATCCTCATCAAAAAAGATTACCTTTTTTGGTCTACCCCTTTTAAAATTATCAATTGCATCTAAATCTACTCTAAACTTTAATGGCTCTGTAAAGCTCATTCCTAAAATTGTATTTGCTTCAATCGCAGGAAAATTTGCCTGCTTGATAAGGAATAGAAAAAGATTGATCAATTCCTCTTTTTTCATTCCAGAGGAAATTCCTAAATTCTGCAAATAGCAAAAATCATTTAGCTGGGTAATGGTCATATTATTAAGCTCTCTTTGTAAAACTAAAGTAAGCTTTCTTTTGGCCTTCATCATATCCTTGACATACTGCAATAAATCTTCCTTTTTTAAGCGAAGAGGGATATTAAATCCATATTTGCTTCCCAAAGAACGAATTTCATCCTGAGAAAAGGAGGTCTTGAGTAAATTCTCAAAATTAGCTTTTGGATAAGCATCAAATTCCTTTGGCAAATCTAAGGTCACACTAAAAATAGCCTTAGAGTAATCCATAAAGTTTTCAATAGAAGCGTATTTCTTCATATTAAGTAGGCGCGTTACTTCTCCATCTAAAAGATTGATTCCGCCATGATTCTTAATCAATAGCTTCCATAAATTTTTACGATATGTGTAGAAATCCTCATCTGTTCCTACTTTTTCAAAAAGGTTTTGAAGCTGAAATTCAGTAAACGATGCATAGGATTCAAGCTTAACAAACGCGTCCTTTGTTAAGGAATGAGAATTTAAGGTCTTAATTCTCTCATTTAAAGCCCCTCTTAATGCCATTGCATTTATTTTTCTTGGAATCATAGTTGAACGCTCAGTAAAAAACTTTTTTGTCTGCTCCCCAGTCAACAAGGCAAGCTTTGATACAATAGTTTCTAAACCCATTCTTCTATCAAAAATCACTACGATTTCTTTTCCATCGATATATTCCATATCATCACGACCTTTTTTAAAAACTTCCTATATATAATAATATAATAAAAACTGCAAAATTTCAATAAAGAATCATCTTTCTTTTTAAATATTCTGCTGTTTTTTCGTCTTTTTTTACAAAAAAAATAGCCAAGTAATTACTTGGCTCTACAAAGATTCATGAATTGTTCTAGCAATAACATCATCCTGCTGTTCCTTTGTCAGTTTTATAAAATGAACTGCATATCCAGAAACTCGAATCGTAAGCTGGGGATATTTTTCTGGATGCTTTTGGGCATCAAGCAGAGTTTCACGGTTAAACACATTTACATTCAAGTGATATCCTCCATTTCCCATATAGGCATCAAGCATTTGAACTAAATTATCAACTCTAGACATATTTAAGCATCTTCCTTTCCTAAAGATTCTGGTGTTATAGAAAATGTATTTGAAATCCCATCTTTTGAATACTCAAAAGGAAGCTTTGCCACAGATTCTAAGGACGCTAATGCTCCCTTGACATCTCTTCCATGCATTGGGTTAGCTCCAGGTGCTAAAGGCTCTCCTGCTCGTCTGCCATCGGGAGTATTTCCTGTATTTTTCCCATAAACAACATTTGAGGTGATTGTTAAAATGGATGTAGTTGGAACAGAATCACGATAGGTTGTGTGCTTTTTGATTTTACTCATAAAGGTTTTAATAAGCCAAACTGCAATTTGGTCAACGCGGTCATCATTATTACCATATTTAGGAAAATCCCCTTCTCTTTTAAAATCAATGATGACACCAGCCTCATTACGGATTGGGTAAACCTTAGCATACTTGATTGCAGATAAGGAATCAGCAGCACAGGATAATCCTGCAATTCCAGTAGCAAAAAATCTTCTAACCTTTGTGTCGTGCAAAGCCATTTCTAAGGCTTCATAGGAATACTTGTCATGCATATAATGGATTAAATTCAGGGCATTTACATATATACCAGCAAGCCAGTCCATCATCTGCTCATATTTCTTTATAACCTCCTCATAGCAAAGAGGTCCATCTCCTTGAATTCCTTCAAATAATGGGGAAACCTGAAAAGGCTTTTTGGTTTTAGAATCAACTAAAAGCTCATCCTTACCCCCATTTAAAGCATATAATAGGCATTTTGCAAGATTAGCTCTTGCTCCAAAGAATTGCATATCCTTTCCAATCCGCATTGGAGATACACAGCAGGCTATGCAATAATCATCTCCCATTTCAGGTAACATTAAATCATCTGATTCGTACTGAATAGAGGAAGTCTTAATTGAAATTTCTGCACAGAATCGTTTAAAGGAGATAGGTAGATTTTTACTCCACAAAACCGTCAAATTCGGCTCTGGGGCAGGTCCTAAATTAATTAGTGTGTGTAATATACGAAAGGCTGTCTTTGTGACAAGCGGTCTTCCATCCATTCCCATTCCCCCTATTGATTCTGTGACCCAGGTTGGATCTCCTGAGAATAGCTCATTATAGGATTGTACTCTCATGAATTTGATAATTCTAAGTTTCATTATGAACTGATCAATTAGCTCCTGAGCCTCAAGCTCTGTAAGAACCTTTCTTTTAATATCCCTCTCAATATAAATATCTAAAAATACAGAATTTCTCCCAATAGACATCGCAGCCCCATTCTGTTCCTTTGTGGCAGCTAAATAGGCAAAGTATAGAGCCTGAATGGCTTCTCTTGCTGTACTAGCAGGCTTTGAGATATCACATTTATAGATTCTTGCAAGCTCCTTTAGATTCTCTAGAGCACGAATTTGCTCAGATAATTCCTCTCGCTTTTGTATTTTTTCTGCTGTCATCTCTCCATCAAGTAAAGCTTTATCTGCTTCCTTATGGCGGATTAGCTCATCTACACCATATAGGGCTACTCTTCTATAATCTCCTACAATTCTTCCTCTTCCATAAGAATCTGGAAGCCCCGTCAGGATATGTGCCTTTCGACAGGCACGCATTGCAGGAGTATAGGCATCATATACCCCATCATTATGTGTTTTACGATACTTTGTAAAAATCTCTTTTATTTTATCGCTTACCTCATAGCCATACATTTGACACGCCTGAACAGACATTTTAATGCCTCCATACGGCTGTAAGCTACGTTTAAAAGGCTCATCAGTTTGCAGCCCTACAATTTTTTCTAAGCGCTCATCAATATAACCTGCTTTATGACTTGTTATTCCTGACACAATATCAGTATCTGCCTTTAATACTCCTCCAGCCTTTCGTTCTTCAATAGACAGCTCTAATATTTTGTTCCATAAGGCAATCGTATCCTTTGTTGGCTCCTGCAAAAAGCTTGAATCTCCAAAATAAGGAATATAATTTTTTTGTATAAAATCTCTTACATCAATTTCATTACTGCTCCATTTTCCAGGCACAAAGCCTTCCCATGCATCCATCATATTTTTCCTCTTTTCTTTTTTTCTATTCCTAATATCCTTTTTGCTTGTTCTATTTCCTTCTTTGTTGGTGGTAAAACATTTTCTAAGGGATAAGGAATACCTAAATTCTGATATTTTATTATGCCCATAGTATGGTAGGGCAATACCTCTATTTTTTCAACAGTATCAAGTGTTGAAATAAATTCCTTTAGCTTTTCTAAATCTTCTACCTTTGAGGTGATTTCTGGAATCAGGACATGCCTTATCCAAATTTTTTTGTTATGCTCTGATAAATATCTTGCAAAAGCCAAAATGTTTGAATTATCTTTCCCTGTCAGCTTCTTATGCTTCTTTGGATCAGCTTGCTTTAAATCTAGCAAAAATAAATCCGTAACCTCCATAAGGCGCTGATGAGCCAAAACATTTTCAGTTTGATTAGGATTGAATGTGATTCCAGAGGTATCACAGGCGGTATGAATCCCTCTGTCTTTTAGCTGCTTAAAGAGTTCTGTTACAAACTCTATCTGCAAAAGAGGCTCTCCTCCTGATGCTGTAACGCCACCCGTTTTTCCAAAGTAGCTTCTATATTTTAAAATTTCTGATAAAAGCTCCTCAATTGAGTAAATTGTCCCATTATCCTTTGTCCAGGTGTCTGGGTTATGACAGTACTGACATCGCAAGGAGCACCCTTTAAAAAATATAACAAACCGAATCCCTGGCCCGTCTACTGTTCCAAAGGATTCAATGGAATGAATTCTTGCTTGCATAGTCCATCTCCTTTATTCATAGTATGAGCTAAAATAAGAAGAAAAAAACAAAAAACGTTGAGTTTTTCTCAACGCTTTACTTATTTTGGTTATTTTTTCTTTTAAGAAAATAAATATAAAAAATAAAAAGGAGGACATTTATTATGCCTAAAAAAAGGACAAATGCATTTAATGTATAGGTTATAGACACATTCCAGGCCTCCTGTAAGCTCTTCTGCTTATACCAATTCCAATATAAAAGATATTCTATAAGAACAAATAAAGAGGAGGATATTGTACTGATTGCTGTTACTAAAGCCAAAGGATAAGGATAGGTTCTTTTTTGTTTTATTTGCAGAATGAGATAAACAATAATACTAATGCTCTCACAAATTCCTACAATAGAAAGCCAAAGGATTAAAGAGAACTCATATTTACGTAAATTCCATTTTTCTGTTGCTACTAAAATGAGACTTAGAATAGAAGGAAAGCATAATAGAACTAAAGAAAATATGAGAAATACAGAAGGCTTTTTCTGATTTTCTACTTCATTTGCTTCCATAGTTTTATCCTCGCAATAGGCGATTCATTTCTTCAATGACTAGGTCAACTTCTTCCCAGCTGTGAAGAGTTGCTCCACAGGCTAAGTCATGACCTCCACCACCAAATTTTTTGGCAATCTCAACAATTGGCAATTCTCTAGAACGAAACTCACCAATGATAACATTATTCTCCATATCCAAGGTGAAGTTGCACCATATTGAAATTTCATCTATTCCAGCCATCACATTAACTAAGCCTCGAGAAACATGGAAAAAATCCACATCATATTTTTCAAATATTTCTTTGTCATTCTTTAAATATGCAACCCCCTCCTTAGTTACCTTAAATTGTGTTCCAATCCAGTTTTTCATCTGACGTTCTGCTAAGGATTCTGTATAAAGATTTTTATAAATAAATTCCTTATCTGCCCCATGATCTAATAGATAACCAGCTGTTCTTAGAGTATTTCCAGTAGTTTCACCATATTGAAATCTACCACTATCTGTAACAATACCACCAAACAAGGAGGTAGCTGCATAAGGAGGGATAAAGTAGCCTCTTTCTAGCAGAATTTCTGTGATGAGCTCGCAAACTGCTATTTTTGTTGAATCTGAAATTAAATTTCCTGTGATATCACAGGAATTTTTATGGTGATCAATGACAAACACTTCCTTAGCGAGCTTATAGCGGTCATCACTCACTAATGCAGAAACAGCAACATCAGTTATAATAACTAATGCATCTTCATACACACAATCCTCAATGTCATCCATAGCTCCTAAAAAAGCAAATCTAGCACTCATATCGCCTACCATATAGATTTTCTTTTCTGGATAAGCCTCCTTAAGGGTTAATGCTAATCCACGCTGACTACCTAAAGCATCTAAATCAGGTCTTAGATGTCTATGCAAAATTATCGTATCATATTCTTTAATTTTATTAAATAATTTTTCTATCATATTTCCACGTCCTTTTATCTAATTAGAAATGATTCTTACTGATAGTTATTATAAAATAAATTTACAAAAAAGAAAAGGGCTATACGCCCTTAATTTGTGATATTTGCAAACTTTTCTATAATTTTTCCAACCAATGGATGGCGAACAACATCAAAGGTTTCAAACTCTATTACAGCCACTTCCTTTAAATCCTTGAGTAATTCGGAAGCAATCTTTAAGCCAGAACGCTTAGAGCTTGGCAAATCCACCTGTGAACAATCTCCTGTAACTATCATCTTAGAATGGAAGCCTAATCGTGTTAAAAACATCTTAAGCTGATCTACGGTTGCATTTTGTGCCTCATCCAGAATAATAATTGCATTTTCTAAAGTTCTTCCTCGCATATAAGCTAAGGGTGCTATTTCTAAAATTTGCTTTTCAATTAATGCATTTGTTCCCTCTACACCAAGCATATCATATAAAGCGTCATAAAGAGGTCTTAAATATGGATCAACCTTTTCCTTTAAATCTCCAGGGAGAAATCCTAAAGATTCTCCAGCCTCTACTGCTGGTCTTGTTAGGATAATCTTTTGAATTGCGCCCTTTTTTAATTGCATAACAGCATAAACTACTGCAAGATATGTTTTTCCTGAGCCAGCAGAGCCAATAGAAAAGGTTAAATCCTTTTGGTCTAAGTACTTTAAATACTCAGACTGCCTCAACGTTTTTGCAAAAACAGGCTTATTAGATTGGGTATATCCGATGGCCTTTCTGTGCTTTAAAAAATAAAAATACTCTTCTTTTCTGTGCATTTCTATAATTCTTTTTAGATAAATAATATCTCGTGATGTAATATGAATTCCCATCTCTGACATTTCAATCAGTGCCTGCATAAATTCCTCTAATTTGTCCGTTTCTTCTAAAGCACCATTACATAGTACGGAATCTCCATGAATATCAATTAAGCATCCAAAAAGCTCCTCAATTGTTTTTAAATTATCGTTTTGAATCCCACAAATGTTTTTAGCATCCATAGCATTCTCAATGGTACAGCGTAACTTCAAGTTTCTCTCACTCCTTTAAGGAAAAGCTACCAATTGATTCATATTTTTTTACAATAAAGGTAAATTTATAGGAATCCTCTGTTTCTTCCTTCTTTGTATTTGTTATAGCTATAATTTTTTCTAAAGCATTGCTTTGATGGGCAGTAAAATCATCTTTTATTCTTTTTTCAGCAAGCTCTAAAGCCGTATTTTCACTATATGTCTTTATTATAGCATTTTTTTTCGTTTCTGCAATTTTTTTCATAGAAAAGAAATCAAATAAATTAAAAACAGGGGTTTCGTTTTTATATGATAGCTCAAAGCTTTGCTTTTTTCCTATGGAAAAATTCCAGCCAAATAAGGTAATATCGTGATAATTTGAAATCTCATCTGTGAGCTGTTCTATGGTCTCCTTTTTGGGAATTTCTAGCTCTACTTTATCGTAGGTCGTTGCTAAGACCATCCCACGAACGGTCTGTGTCCCCTCAATTAAGATATCTCCTTCTTTGACATATTTATTTTTAGACACCTGACTCTTTCCACTATACACATAGAAAATGTCAACAACTCCATCCTTTTTTGCCACAATATTTCCTTCTAAGGCTACATCAACCTGATATTGAACCTCATCAACATTGGCAATATAAACAGAGATTACATTATTTTTACAAGTAACATTAATAAATGGATATTCAAAATAGGTTTTTTGCATTTCCTTGGAAAATTCTTTATAGTTTAAGCTACAAAAATCAAAGCATAAAAGTCTTTTGTAGCTTGATTTGATTCGATATTCTATTGAGGCATTGATTGGAGTTTGGCGGTTAAATTCTACTCTGCTTACACGATAAATGTTCATATAAAGTAAAGATGCTAAAAACAGGACTCCTGTAAGTAATAATCCATATCTAGAAAAGAATCGAAGTATTTTAGAGCGTAGACTTTCAATAATTTTAAATTCATAGTTTGTCCGTTTTAAAATATTATAGGATCCTCCTTCAATTTCAAAGGTTACCTCCTCATCATTTATACACAGATTGCTAGAAATAATTTTATTACTAATCTTAAAGTAGTCATCCTTATTCATCTTAATTTTATATATCATATTTTATGCATCCTCCAGTTCTAATTTGACGATTACTCCCTGAATGATTATGGTATCCTTATCTAGCCTAAGTACCTTTAAGTCTTTTCCATAAACCTTTATTTTATCCAGTGCTATTAAATCACTATCCAACTGCTGAATTTGCCGATAATTGGTAATGGATAAAATATTTTTATAATATTCAAATTGCATACTACCACCTATATTTATAATATGAAAAAAGGTGGTAAAAACCACCTATAAATGTAAAGTTTTGTGCTCAAAGGATAGTCTTTTGCCAGTAGTTGGATGGAAAAAACTTAAGTGATAGGCCTCTAATGGAAACTCAAATGAGTCTATCTGGTGTGTGCTACCGTATTTTTGATCTCCATAAAGCGGATGTCCAATGCTTGCAAGCTGAGCCCGAATCTGATGAAATCTTCCTGTTTTCAAAGTGATATCAACTAAAGTAACCTCTTTTTTTTCTTCTAAAGCAGTGTAGGTGAGAATGGCTTCTTGTCCTAAAGGATCTACAACGCTTTTTTTTAGTGCCTCATCCTTTGTTAAATAGGTACATAGTGTTCTGCTACCTAAAAGCTTTCCCTCAACAATGGCTAGGTATTTTTTTGTTACCTCATGGTCATATATTTGCTTAGAAAGCCGCTTTGCTGCTTTAGAGGTTTTTGCAAATACCATAATTCCACTTGTAAATAAATCTAGACGATGCACAAGTCCTAAATACACATTACCTGGCTTTTTGTATTTTTCCTTTATATAGGCCTTTAATATGCTTAGCATATCCTTCTTGCTACTTCCATCTGCCTGAGATAAAATTCCCTTGGGCTTAATGGCAACTAGAATGTGATTATCCTCATATAAAATGTCTACCATTATCGACCCTTCCACTTCTTTAAAGCTTTAACTAATGCCTTTAGGGTTAGCTTATCAAAGCTATTTTGGCTATAAATAAGATAGATGCCCTGAGAAGCCTTAAAATTTAAAAGATCCATTCGTTTTACATCCTTTAAGCTATCTACAATGTCTGCATACATAAAACCGATTCCATCCTTACTTTTGATGAGTTCTCCCATCAGAAATGGAGAATTGGAATGAAAAACTGATACATGAGAAATATTGATATTACTATTTTTCAAGCTTTGCAATGTCCCATCACACATTCCATCCTTTGCAGAGCCTAAGATTAGAGGGTTACTCTTAATCATATCTCTTGTAACTCTTTTAATTTCCTTGAACTTTCCTTCTGTATAGCATACAGGTACTATCGTCATAGTTTCTAATAAGATAGCGTCAAAGGCATCATCATCATAATACCCATCAACAATAGCAAAATCCATCTTCCCTTCCTTAAGAGCTACAAAAATTTCTGAGGAGGTTTGGGTAACTATATTGGCATCTGAATTATAAATTTCAAAAAAATGAGTCAAAAGATTATTTTTTGAAATTATCCCAATAGCCTCAGGAGTAATTCCTAGGGTTAGCGTCTTTTTTAGCAATAAAGAATCTGAAATCGCCTCTGTAAGCTCTCTAGACTGATTGACCATTCTTCTTGCATATTCAACAAGAATCTGTCCCTGCTTTGTTAATTCAAAGCCCTTACGGCTTGAAAAAATTTCAATATCAAATTCCGTTTCTAAAGATTTGATGTGATGTGTAACAGCAGGCTGAGTAATAAATAAGCGCTGAGCTGTTTTTGTATAATTTTTCATTTGAACTAAAGTCAAGAGTGTCATTAATCTTGGATCATTCATACCTTCACTTCCATAAATCAAATTTATAATCTAAGGAAATTATATAAATTTAATTTTTTTTTGTCAAGTCCTTAAAAAAGATACAGGGCAAGAATAACTAAAATGATTTGAATCATATAAAAAAGCAAATCAACTTGGATCTCCTTAAATCCACAAGCCTCTAAATGATGATGAAAGGGTGCCATCTTAAATAGACGCTTCCCCTTTGTTTTTTTAAAATATAAAACCTGCAAGATGACAGATAATGTTTCAAAAATAAATAAACCAGCCATAACAACAAAGGCTAAAATGGAGTTTAGATAAATACAGGTAATCGCGTAGAAGGCTCCCAATCCTAAGGACCCCACATCTCCCATAAACAGGAAGGCTTTGGGAAGATTAAAGCACCAGAAAACAAATAAAGTAATATGAAAGGCAAGGAGCATATATAAAATCTCCCACTTCTGCTCCTTGTATGAGATAATCATAAGAGCTATTCCAAAAATTAGACTACAACCCGCACAAAGCCCATCCACTCCATCCATTAGATTCCAGGCATTGGAGCTAGAAACTAAAAGCCATAGAATGAGAAGGCCAAAAACCCATTTCATTTGAATTTTAAAATGGAAAAGTTCAAGAACAGGGGAATGATTATTCTTAAGATAAAAGAAAAAGGCAACTCCTGAAATAAGAATTTCAATTATGAGCTTAATTGCAGGAGAAATCCCATCATTTCGCTTTAAAAACACAATAAGAAGATCATCAATTACTCCTAAAATCCCAAATCCTAAGGTAACAAATAAAATGATGGAGGTTTCCTTAGAATAGGGAATAAAAAAAAGAGGCAGTACTAGGAAAATAATACCACCCATTGTTATTGTGCCATTCTTCTTCTTATGAGAATCCAACCCCAAAGCACGCTCAGTTTGTGAAGCCTTTTTAAAAACCTTCACATAAATACTATACAAAAATACAGAAGCTAATGATAAAATCAAAAGCTTAATGACTTCTAACCCAATCATGAATAACCTCCAAATCAGAATATGGATATTTTACACCTCTTATATCCATATAATTTTCACAGCCCTTCCCTAATACAAGCAAGTAATCATTTTTAGATAATCCCTTTAATGCACCTTCTATTGCCATTCTTCGATTTGGAATCACCTCTACTTCTTTGGTAATCGTTGACTTTATATCATCTATAATTGCCAAAGGATTTTCAAATCTTGGGTTATCGGTAGTCAGAATAATTCGAGCAGGCGTTTCATTAAGGAGTTCTCCAATCATAGATCGCTTTTCCTTTTCTCTATTTCCACCGCATCCAAGAACAATAGTAAGCTCTCCCTTACAAAGTCTTAAGGCCTCCTCAATAACCTTCTTCGTTGCTACAAAGGTATGAGCATAATCAATCAAAATATTTCTTTCCTGAAAAGAAATCATATTCATTCGTCCCTGAACAGACTGATAGGTGCTTAAAAAGCTTCTAAAACAAACATAGGGAATATGAAATATATCACATAAGGCTAATATAGCTAGGCAATTCATTACATTAAATTCTCCAATGAGCTTAGATTTAAATAGAATATCATAAGCATAAAAGGATATTCCATCCTCATTTGCTGTGTTTAATGTACCCAAAATATCTGCGTTTTTCTTACAGCCATAGGTCCGGATCTTCGCATCTGTAAATTTGCTTATTTTTTTATTCGCCTCATCATCTATATTCAATATAGCGTATGCAGTTGGACGCAACTTAATGAAGGGAATCATCTTACAAAATAAATATTGTTCTAGTGTTTTGTGATAATCTAGATGATCTTGACTGAAATTTGTAAAAATTAAACAATCAAAATCTAAGCCATAGATTCGATATTGATCTACTGAAATAGAAGAAATTTCCATAAAGATTGTAGAAATTTTTTTCTTTTTGGCTAAGGAAAGATATTGATATAGGGTTAAAATATCTGGTGTTGTATTGGATAGCTTTGCCTCATAGCCTGTAAAATAAACTCCATTTGTACCAATGAGCATACTATTTTTTCCTACGGAATTAAAAAAAGAATATCCAATGGTTGAGGTTGTCGTTTTTCCATTTGTACCAATAACACCTATTAAGGTTAATCTTCTTGAAACATCCTTGTAATACAATTTGGCTAAAAGAGCTAAAATCTTGCGTGGATTATCTACGATGATATAATTTATGTTGGTATGAATTCTCTCACAATTTTGACTAATAATCGTTCTTGCTCCATGGGAAATAGCATCTTCAATAAAAAGATTTGCATTGACATGATTTCCATCAATCGCAACAAATACAGAATTATCTACACAAAGTCTACTATCACAAGCAAGCTTATATACCTCATGATTCATTTTTCCTAAAGGAAGCTTAAGCTTTCTTAATAATGTATTGACCTTCATTGGTATCACCAATATCATTTTATGTAAAAATTTATAAGAAAATTCTAAATTGCTTTATGTTTTTTATTTTATTATAGAAAATTGTGTCAAAATTTATGGATTCTCCTGTCGAAAGCTTAACACTTTGTTTAACAATGCCTCATAGGAATTCTCTACTTTTTTTGCTTTTACAAGGCTTAGAAGCTCCTTCATAATTTTTGCCACCTCCTCTAAGGAATAGCCAAGCTCTACCAAGGTTTCCTTCTCTAGCATCAAATCGTTTTCTGTCATATCTTCCTTTATTTCAATAAGGTGCTTAATCTCTTTTTCTAAATCATCCAAATCATAAATGCTTTGAATCTGATTTTTAACAAGTGCCTTTGCACGATTTATAGAAAACCATAGCTTTATATCCTTTACCTTAAACTTTTTTAAAAAGGATTTTATATTTCTTTTAGATAAGGGATAGTTATGGAAAGCAAGTAAGTGAAGCACACTGTCCTTAATTTCATTTGAAAATTTTAATTTTTCCATAAAATATATTGCCTTATCCTCTCCAGCCTCTAATAAAAGTCCTGTGAGTCTTAAACGAATATCGTTTGTTGTAAAATCCAAAATTGCACCTCCTAAGGAGGAAATTGAAATATATTTACTAAAAAGATATGAATATTTAAGAAAAATATGTCCAGGAAAATCAGCAAGCAAAAGAGATTTTATATCCTTTTGCATCTCCTCAGTTAAAGAGCTTAACGCTGTACCCAGCAAAAGCTTTTCTACCTTGAAATCTAATTGCATAGAATCCTTGATATGATATACCAACCCTCTTAATAAATCCTGTTCTTCTATCTTTTCTTTTTTTCTTTCGTTGATTCTAAGAATTCGCTTTTCTATATCCCCTAATATATGCTCTGCATCAAGAATTCCATATTTAGGATGATAAAATAGCTGATCTGCTTGAAAAGCACAGCTTTCCAGATAAGAAGATTTATCCATAGTAAAAAGAATTTTTAAATGCTTCATATTGGTATATTCTTGTAAAAAAAATGGAGGAGCTGATGTTATCATCCTATACTCCTCCACTATCATTCCTAAAATATGCTTCCACACAGCTTCTCCACAAATATAAGCAGAATAGCCAGCTTCTTCTAGTGTCTTTATTATTTTTATAATTTGATTATCTACTTTCATTTAGTGTGCTAGAATTTGAACTCCAGTTTCTGTAATAGCAATGGTATATTCAAATTGACTAGACCAGCCTCCATCATCTGTATATATAGTCCAGTTGTTGGATGCATCTAAAAAAATCTCTCTTGATCCTTCATTAATCATAGGCTCAATTGTAAATACCATACCTGGAAATAAAACCATACCTGTATTTTTTTTGCCATAGTGATAAATAAATGGATCCTCATGAAAGGCAATTCCAACTCCATGACCGCCTACCTCATGTACAACACTAAAGCCATTTTCTTTAGCATGTCGCTCAATTATATATCCAATATCCCTTAAACGGGAGTATGGCTTTATACTTTTTACAGCCAAATCCAAGCATTCCTTTGATACTTCTACAAGGCGCTTAGCTATGGGATCAACCTTTCCTATCATAAACGTCCTAGAAGCATCTGCATAGTATCCCTGAAAGATTGTTGTGCAATCCACATTAATAATATCTCCATTTTTAAGAATTATATGCGGATCAGGTATTCCATGACATACTTGGTCATTAATGCTTGTACATACGCTTTTTGGAAATCCCTCATAGTTCAAGGGTGCACAAATTCCACCTAATTCATGTGTTTTTTTGGATACTAGCTCATCAATTTCTTCTGTACTCATTCCAGCATGAATTTTTTCTTGAACATAATCTAAAACGAATGTATTAATTTCTCCCGCCTTTCGTATTCCCTCAATTTGCTCAGCAGTTTTAATCATTTCCTTAGTAGGAGTAGGAATACCTTGATTTGCATACTTCCTTTGTTCTTCTTCAAAATTCATGATTTTATCTCCTCTAATAGAAGCATTCTGGCTTCACTGATAAAATGTAGGGATCCAGTAACAACCAAAAGTTCTGACTCCTTTAAATCCCTAATGGATTCTTTGATTGCCGCCTTATATTCTGAATAAAGCTTATATGGCTTTTTTGTAATTTGGCTAAAATCCTCTACATTACTTGCACGAGCATCTAATATTGTTGTGAAATAATAAAGCTCTGCCACTTCATCTAATTTCTCAAGCATACGTTCTACGGCTTTATCTCGTAAGGCGGTAAATACAACTTTTATCCTCTTTTTTGGATAAAGAAGTTTAAGACTTTGACAAAGTGCTTCTATTCCTGGTAAGTTATGAGCTCCATCCAGAATAATATTCTTTTTTACAAACTCAAATCTTCCTGGCCAATCTACCATTTTTAATGCCTGATCTAAAAGCTTTCTTGAGGTATCAGGATAAAGATGTAGCATAACTGCAAGGGCTAGTCCTGCATTATAGGCCTGAAATAAGCCACAAAGTCTAGTTTCATAGCTTTCATTTTTCCAGCAAAAGCAAGTCGAATGTGGCTTAACTTGGATATTGCTTATTTCTGGACCTACAAAATACATAGGAACTCCATTTTCCTTTGCATACGCTTTGAAAAAGGGAATTAGAGCTTCATCAACCGTAGTAAAGCAAGGAATATTTTTTCTTGTAATTCCCAGCTTATGAAGAGAAATTTCTTCTAAAGTATTCCCTAGCTGTGCCATATGGTCATATCCAATATTGGTGATGACTGAAACGTCCTTCTTTACAGCATTTGTAGCATCCAAAAGCCCACCTAATCCACATTCTAAGACTAAAACATCAATTTTACAATCCTCAAAATATAGAAGTGCCATTAAAAAGGTTAGTTCAAAAAATGGAATTGTATCTTCATTTATCCTCTGATACTCTCCCGCAAACTCCCTTAATCTTTCTAAATACTTAAGAATATTGTCTTTTGATATATATTCCTTGTTTACTTCAATTCTTTCCTGAAAGGATATGACATAGGGAGAAACAAACATTCCAACTCTTTTCCCCTTAAGCATAAGCATTTGATTCAAAAGACTTGCGGTAGACCCCTTTCCATTTGTTCCTGCAATATGAATTACTTTATAAGGTATTTTTATATCTAAAAGCTTTATACAATGCTCTATCCGAAAAAGATTCTCTCTTCTTTGCTTCTTTTTCTGCTCATAGAGCCAAAGAAGCGCCTCATCATAATCCTTAAACATATTATAATTGTGCAATAGCTGCACATACCTCTTCATATTGTGCTTCATAGCTTTTCAGTTTTTCCTGCTCTGCCTCAATTTTACTAGCTGGAGCTTTCGCTAAAAAGCTTGGATTAGAAAGCATTCCTCTAGATCGCTTTAATTCAATTTCTAATTTTTCCTTAGAAGCAAGGAGTTTAGCCCTAGAGGTTTCCATATCAACTAAATCTGTTGAAGGAATATAAAGGGTTGCACAGGACAAAACTACAACAACCATTCCCTCTGCCTTAATTTCATCTAGGGTTAAGATAAGCTCCTTTGGATTTGTAAATCGAGTTAAATAGCTTTGAGTAGCCGTAAGCTTTTCTAATGTATCCTCATCTTTACAGCTGATATAAATTGAAATCGGCTTAGATGGAGCTTTATTTGCCTTAGAGCGCTCATTTCGTATAGATGTAATGATTTCTATTAAATCATCCATTGCTTCTTTCTCAGAAGAAAATTCAAAGTCCTTTCTCTTTTTTGGCCATGATGAAACCATAATAGAGGCTTCCTTATGAGGAAGTGCTTGATATAGCTCTTCTGTTATAAAAGGACAGAAAGGATGAAGTAGCTTAAGAATTGATTGTAAGACATAAACTAAAACATTCTTTGTCATTTGCTGATTTAGAGGATCAGCACTTCCTAAATCAACCTTGGAGATTTCCACATACCAAGAAGCAAAATCATCCCAAACAAAGCCATAGAGTTCCTTTGCAGCCTCTCCCAGCTCATATTTATCAAAATTATAATTTACCATATGAATGGTATGGTTTAGACGAGTTAAAATGGATTTAGAGGCTAAATTTAATTGGTTTATGTTAATTTCAGTTGGAGTAAAATCCTCTCCTAGATTCATAAGAACATACCGCGTAATATTCCATATTTTATTTAAATAATTCCAAGAAGCCTCAATCTTAGTTTCATCAAAACGTAAATCGAGTCCTAATGCTCCACCCGTAGTTAAAAAATAGCGAAGTGCATCTGTACCATATTTTGCAATAACATCAAAAGGATCTACACCATTCCCTAAGGATTTTGACATTTTTCTTCCATCAGTGGCACGAATCAGCCCATGAATTACGATATCCTTAAAAGGAGCCGTATGAGTAAATTCAATTCCTTCAAAAAGCATCCTTGATACCCAGAAAAAGATGATATCATATCCTGTCACTAGGCAGTTCGTTGGATAGTAACGCTTAAAATCTTCAGTTTCTTCTGGCCATCCTAATGTAGAAAAAGGCCATAGAGCAGAGGAAAACCATGTATCTAATACATCCTCATCCTGAACCCATCCTTCGCCAGGACATTCTACTTGAACTAAAACCTCATCATTCTTATACCAGGCAGGTATTCTATGACCCCACCATAGCTGACGAGAAATACACCAATCCTGAATATTTGTCAGCCAGTGATTTAAGGTTTGTGTAAATCGTTCTGGGACAAAGCGGTACTCTTTATTATCTAAAACCTGTTTCGCCAAAATATCCATTTTAACGAACCACTGCTTAGAAAGTCTTGGTTCTACAACAACACCAGTTCGTTCACTATGTCCTACGGAATGAACAATAGCTTCCTTCTTGATGAATAATCCATCTTTTTCTAAATCCTTTAGTAATACCTCTCTACAAGCAAAACGATCCATTCCCTCATATTTTCCAGCCATATGATTCATCGTTCCATCATCATTCATACATAAAGGCATCTCTAAATGATGTCTAATACCTACCTCATAATCATTTGGATCGTGAGCTGGAGTAACCTTTACACATCCTGTTCCAAACTCCATATCTACATAGGCGTCTGCAATTACAGGAATTTTAATTTCCGTACCTGGAATATAAACCTCCTTACCTATGAGGTCTTTGTATCTTTCATCCTCTGGATGAACCATAATTGCCTGATCCGCAAACATCGTTTCAGGACGAGTCGTTGCGATAGTAACATAGCCACTACCATCTACCAAAGGATAATTAAAATGATAAAAGGCTCCCTCAACATCCTTATGCTCAACTTCTATATTGGATAAAGCCGTTCTTGCCTCAGGATCCCAGTTTATGATACGTTTCCCTTGGTAGATGTAGCCCTTTTTATATAACGTGATGAATACATGATTTACAGCTTTATTAAGCTGTTCATCTAGTGTAAATCGTTCTCTTGTATAATCTAGACTCAATCCAAGAGCTGCCCACTGCTTTCTTATTGTTTGAGCATAGTCCTTTTTCCATTGCCATGCAACCTTAAGGAATTCTTCTCTTCCAATATCATAGCGTGAAATTCCTTGCTGCTTCAATTTTTCATCCACTTTAGCCTGTGTTGCAATTCCTGCATGATCCATACCTGGAAGCCATAATGCGTCATATCCCTGCATTCGCTTTCTTCTTATAATTACATCCTGTATAGAGGTATCACAGGCATGTCCTAAATGGAGCTTTCCTGTTACATTTGGTGGTGGAATAACAATGGTAAAGGGCTCCTTTTCCTTATCTCCAGCAGTAAAAAATCCACCCTTTAGCCAAAAATCATATTTTCCCTCTTCAACTGCTTTAAAATCATATTTAGGTTCTAATATCTTATTCATTTCTCTTCTTCCTTTCATATTCTTCCTTTGTCATTGAATAAAAACAAGCATCAATTAATCTGCCATCATATAAACGCTTATAGGAGCATAAAGTTCCATCGTAAGTAAATCCACACTTCTCTGCGACTCGTTTACAGCGATAATTATCTGTATGATGACCAAGCTCTAAAATTTCACAATCTGTTCTCTCAAAGGTATAGGAAATCATCATCAAAACTGCTTCTGTCATAATACCTTGATTCCAATAGCTACTATTTAAAGAAAAGCCTAATGATTTAGCTTTATTATATTTCCGTAATGCATTATTATATAAGGAAATTGTTCCAATCAAAATTCCCTGCTCCTTATGAACGATAGCATAAGTCTCCTTACTGATAATTTGACCATTTAGCATTCTGCTTGCAACCTCTTTTGAAGGAAATGGCTTCCACCCAGCAAAAGGACCAACCTCCAGATCTTTTCCATATTCATAATACGCATTTAAATCGCTAAATTTTAAATCTCGAATAAGAATTTTAGTTCCAATTAGCTTCATCCTGATTTCCTCCTAACCCAAAATAAAAAATCCTTAAAAGATTTCTCTTCTAAGGACGAAAAATTTCCGTGGTACCACCCTAGTTCTATAAATAATTATAGCACTCATTATCCTTTAACGCAGGAGATACGAAATAAACTACTCATTTTTCATCTATCTAGCTCCCTAGCTACCTTCAATCAAGCCACTTCAGGATTCTTCCACCTAATGAATCCTTCTCTAGGCAAGGGTCTTAATCTACTCCTCTAGTTCGTCGCCTATGATAAAATTTTACAGCAGGTAAAAAATAATGTCAAGATAAACTTGACAACTTTTTTTAGATTTCTAAAGCTTATAGCCTTTTAATTTGAAATGTGCATGGATAGAGTAATAACTATAAATTGCCTCTACTACCTCCTTAGAGGATAAAGGAAGCACTCCTATATTAAAGTCCTGTGTATAATATAGCTCATAAAATGCTTTATAGATAGCATAATTTTTTTCATTCACTGCAGAGCAATTTGCACATAATGCTCCCCCCTCCTTAAAAGAAAAATTCACAATTCTTGTGTTAGAACAATGAATACACTTCTTCAATTCAGGTTTGATTCCAAAAACAGATAGCATTTTAATTAAAAAAATGCTTAGGATAGAATAAGGAGAATTTGTTTGCTCCAGGGCTTCTAATGTACGAAGAAAGAATGGATATATTCGGGTATGATTGGCATCCTCCTCTAAATGCAATATGACATCAAGAATAGGGGAAAGAACACCTACTTTATCTAAATTTTGATAGAATGAATAGAAGCTTTTTAGCAACGTATATTCAGTGACAGTAGAAAGCTTACCAGTCGTTGCTTCAAACTCAACCTGATTTAAGGTAGTTATGAATCCAAGCTTACTTTTAGAGACATCTAATGCCTTAACACTTCTGATCCCCAAGGGAGTATAAAGATAAACTAGCTTTGATTTTTCCTTATAATCTATGGATTTAATCACGATGCCTTCCATCGTTTTCCTCCTTTAAAAGCTATCCGTTGTATATCCTAAGGCACTTAAATCATTTGGACGATCCTTCCAATCCTTCTTAACCTTTACCCAAAGCTCTAAATGAACTTTGCTACCTAAAATGTTTCGGATATCAGATAAACTTTTTTCTTTAATACTTTTAACCATTTCACCATTTTTACCAATAATAATTCTTTTCTGACTCTCTCGTTCAACATAGATAGTCGCATATACATCTTGATAGGCATCATTCGTAGGACACTGATCAATATGATCAACAACACAGGCAATACTATGTGGAACTTCCTCCTTCGTCAAATTCAATATCTTTTCACGAATGGCCTCAGAGATTAAAAAACGATTGGAATGATCAGAGGACATATCCTCAGGATAATACTTAGGCCCAAAGGGAATTACCTTTATAATGTCCTCTAGCAGGTGATTCAAATTCTTGTTTTCAAGAACTGAAATTGGATATACTCCAGCAAAAGGAAATAAATCCTTATATATAGCGATTGTTAAATCGATATCATTAAATCGTTTCAACTGATCTACCTTATTGATAACTAAAAAAACAGGAAGTTTGGTTTTTTTTAGATTCTCTAAAATGATTTCATCTCCATGAAGAACCTGTTTTACTGGTGTTGTCATAAACAAGATACAATCTACACCATTTGCAGCCTCATAGGAAGCATGAACCATTCTTCTTCCAAGCTCTGTCTGTGCCTTATGGATTCCAGGAGTATCCGTAAATGCAATTTGATAGTTTTCCTTAGTAAGAATCCCTAAAATACGATTTCTTGTGGTTTGTGGCTTGTTAGAGATGATGGCTACCTTTTTTCCAACCATTTGATTGACAAAGGTGGATTTTCCAACATTTGGTCGCCCAAGAATCGCAACAAAGCCAGATTTATGTGTATCAATCTGCATTTTCAATTTCCTCAAAGCTATAAGGCAAGAGCTCATTTACTGTGGTTCTTTTATATTTTCCTTCTACATTTGCAAGGAAAACTGGAGTATCCTTATTTAATAGCTCTGCCATAACCTGTCTACAAGCCCCACAAGGACTTACAGGATTTTCAGTATTCGCAACAATAGCAAACGCTTCTACATCATTTTTGGTGTATCCCTCACTAATCATTTTAAAAAGTGTAGTGCGCTCAGCACAGTTTGATAAACCATAGCTGACGTTTTCAACGTTACATCCTATAATATAACTTCCATCTTTTAATAGTATGGCAGCTCCTACCTTAAATTTTGAATAGGGAGTGTAAGCAAGGCTCCTTCCCTCAATTGCCTTTTCAATTAACTTATTTACATCCATATTATATTCCCTCACTTCGATTTAATCCAGCAGCAAGTAAAATCTCTTCCTGCTTCTTACACATAACTTCTTCATCTTCCTTGGTCATATGATCATATCCACATAAATGCAAATATCCATGTACTGCTAAAAAGGCTACCTCACGCTCTGGAGTATGTCCATACAAGGAGGCTTGTCGTAAAGCTTGTTCTAAATCTATAAATATATCTCCAAGCTCCTCGTTGTCTTTAGACCAGCTAGAATCATCACATAATGCAAAGGATATTACATCAGTAACTCGATCAACCTTACGATACGTTTGGTTGATTTCCTGAATTTGAGGATCGTCTACAAAAATAATACTAAAAACCTTCTCTTCTATCATAGAATCAAAGACCTTGGTGATTAATGTTTCATATTTTTCAGTATATAAGTTGGATTGATTATAAAAATTAATTGTCATTCTTCTCACCTAAAAGCTTTGTAAATGTTTGAAGCTGACGCTCCTCTTTATTTTTCAAGGTTTCAATCATTGCCATATTTTCAATCATAAGCTTAACGATTTTTTCCAAATTGGAATTTGTTGAATAATCTGCAGCACATACATAGTTTACACGTCCATCATCTACTAAAGGAAGTACCTTATCTATGTATTGTGGCTGATATAAAGCAATGGATTTTCCTCCCTTATCCTTTAAAAGCTGCATACAAGGAATATCTGTAAGACCATCTCCAATATAAATCATATTGCGATACTGAATTGCTCTTCTCTCATCCTTAATTTCCATATTTAGCTTTTCTTCATCAATCTCATCTAAGGCACCCTTACTAATTCTAAAAATATATTGTGTCTTCTGTGTATAATTAATTGCCATCCCTGGCCAAACAGCTTCCTTTGTTATAGGGTCATAAATAAATTTACATCCATAAATTTTTTTGAAATATTTTGCGATAGCACTTCCTTCAATAATTTCCTTTGTTCCAGATGAAATGATATAATGCTCTACATTTACTCCAAGCTCTGCTGCAAATTGATTAATTCGATCAAACCAAGTTTGTACTCCCCGATAATAGGTTATTTCACTACCTAAAGAATGTAAGTACTCCTCAGTTAAAGAAATTCCCTTCTTTTTGCACTCTTCTATCATTACAAACATATAGGATAAAATTTTATCCATAGAATTCTTTTTCGTATTTATAGAAGCCTTACTCCAAAACTCATCAGGCTCCATATCTAAATTCTTTATAAAGGCATAATTTTGCATATCTGTTGTGCATAGTGTCTTATCAAAATCATACATTATTCCTATTGTTGTTTTTGCCATATGTCCCACCTCATTTACTATATTATAACATATTTTTTTATAAATTACAAACCCACCAACTTATCAGTCAAATTTATAAAAAGGATTCTTCAAAATAAAGAATCCTTTTCTTTCTTAAAAAATATCTTATTGAATAATAATGCATTTTTGAACTGCTCCAGCGGAAAAATACACTTGATTAGAGAAATGAATAAGGGTTGATGTATCTATTGCTTCATTATACCATTCTGAAAATTTAAATTTTTGAGCCTCATGCTCATAAAATGCAAGGGCGTAACCATGATTACTATATAAAAGAAATAGGCAATTTTTCTCATATGGAAACTGTTTTACATAAATGTGCTCATTTAAATCCTTAACTTTTACTTCATTCATTGGATTAGATACCCATAGCCAAAAACCTAATCCCTCATTTACATCATAATATATTTCAGGTAAAAGTTCTGCTGAATCATAGAAGAAATACCGTTCATTGGGATCTTCAAACATAATCACATCATAATTTGTTCTAATCTCATTTTGATAATAGCAATTATCATAAGCATCTATAAGATATAGATATTTATAGTTACTATAATAAATGGATAAAAATGTAATGCCTCCCATAATTGTAAAAAGAATTTCGGGAAGAGAATCAACAGTTCTTAGCTCTTCTCCAAACTCAAGTCGATATACCTTTGTTTTATCCTCATAGCTATTGCAAACAAACACTTCTTTACCAATATAAAAATAGACCTCTCCTTCTGTATAAGGATTTATATATTTCTTTTCTAAAGTACCCTCTGTATTATATAGATAAATCACATTATCAATCATAAAAATAAAATGATTCTCATACAAAAACATATGCTTTACATAGGGATTATGCTCTTGTAGAGATGGAAATGAACCTGAAACTAACGTAGAATTTAAGAGCTCTTCATTTTTATAAAAATGGATTTCTACATCGTCTTTTTCATTTATATAAGAATAGTAAAAATCCTCTCCTATATGAATTTTACCATCATATGTTTCATCACAAAAGGTTGGGATATATTTTTCATATTCAGCAACTGCTTCCTCATAGCTTATTAAATTTTCTTTTTGGCTACAACCAAATAGAAAATGAGGAAAAATAAATATAAAGCTTAAAATCATTAAACAAAATAAAATTATAGATATTGGTAATATTAATCCTTTAGTTTTCATCAAATTCATCTCCCTTTTTATTTAAAAATTATATTGAAATTATAAAAACAAGTCAAGAAAAAGTAAAAAAAAGAAAGAAATTTTCCTTTCTTTTTAAATGATTAGAGTATATTACTTCTTGCATTTAGAATTTTTTTGAAGAATATAGTCAGCAGCGAGTCTTCCCATTTTTTCATAGGCAAACTTTGAAGGATGCAGATGATCTCCTGAATCACAGCCTTCTATGAAGTGATAGCTTCCGTCAATACAAATTCCTATTTTCTTTTCAAAATCAATACAATTCTCTTTTCTAATCCAGTCATTTAATCCATTTTTCAGTTCCTCACGAAACATTTCATAGGTTCGCCAGCCATATATAGGCAATAAAGTTCCAAAGATAGGATCTAATCCAAGGCGTTTTGCCTCTTCTTTATAGTAAGTTAATCCTCTGATTAATTCTTCAAGTGTTGGTAAATCACTCATTGGACGAAAGGGATTAACCTCAGCTCCAACTGGATGAATAATATCATTAATTCCATGCTGAAGAATGATATTCTTTGCTCCCTGAACAGAGGAAATCTCATGTAAAAATCGATGGTATCCACTTTTCCCATAGGACTGATACGTAATACAAGAATATTCCCTTAAAATACGAGTTCCAGAAACTGCCTTACGAACAACTGCATAGTTCTTATACCCTTTTTCTCTTAAGGCTAAAAGAAAATAATCTGGCCAATCTTGGCTTGTAATTGAATCTCCATAACAAATGATTGCTTCATTATCATCATCTGTATAAATGTCTATATTTGATAGGAAATATACCCATGTCGTTGATTTTGATGTATTTATATCCAATTTATTCTTTAAAGCCTGATTCCCATAGGCAAAGTAGCCCTTAGACAATGGTCCAGTAATATCAACACCTGATGTCAAATTTGTATATCCCTTTAGGTAGATGGAAACCACCAAATATTCCTCAGGAACTAACTCAACAAGAAGCTCATCCGTAATAATACTTCCATGAGCAGGTATAACAAAGCTTTCCTTATGCTTATAGGTCAAGACTAAAGGAGAAATCAGCAATTCATCAGAAAATTTATTCCCTATTCCAACAGAAATTTGTTCAATTGCCACCTCCTCAGAACAACAAAAATTATCTAGTGTAATTCTAATCTTCTTTCCCGTAAAAGGAATGAAGATTGGATATCGTAAGGTTACATTCTTTGCATAATATGCTGGATGTGGCAAAACCAAGGATTGAGCATTTCCCCACATAGTTACCCATTTCATACTCATCAACTCCTTATAAAGTATTTTTTCATAGAAAAAACAAAGAAAAGATCTAAATTAAAGCGCTCTTCCCATAGGAAATTAAAAACTGAATTCCTAGAATTGCACTTTCAAGTAACAGAACATTCTCAAACAACTTGTTCAAGAGCGTTTGACTAAATTTATTTATAAAGATAATTTAAAATTTATCTTTGAAAAGGTTTATTAAAAGATCCGATTTCAATTAGGTTACCTTCAGGATCAGCAACATAGCAGGTTCTTTGTCCCCATGGCTCTGTTGTAGGTTGTAACACAGGAGCTGCACCTTTACTAACAATCTCAGCAAAACACCTGTCAACCTCTTCAAAAGTATCTACATATAAAGCTATTTCAAAATGTCCATTTAATCCAGTAATATACTCATATTTTTTACTTGTCATGCTTTCAAAATTTTTTCTTTCATAAAGCATAAATAGTGTGCCATCCTTGATTAGGTAAACATTACCAGTGTCTTCTGCCTCCCTAATTTCAAAGCCTAAAACATCACGATAAAAGCGAATCATTGTACCCATATCTTTTACAAATAATCCAAATCCATCAAGTTTCATAAGAATTCTCCTTTAAATTATGTTTATCACAATTTCATTATAGCATAAGGATGAAAGAAACACAAACGATTAAATTTAATGGATATGTTCATATCTCACTAGAATACAAATAGCCAGGTTAGTCCACAAAGAAAACAACTAAAAAGGTGTAGCATTGTACTACACCTTAATGTATACCTTTAATTGCTTCCTAAAATTCTCTATGAAAAGGATAGTAAAAGAAAAGCTTTGTTATTTAAAATCATTACATATTCTTCTTTTCCATATATCAAGCATCAAAGGAGGAGGAAAATTGACTATTATATAATTCAGCATAAAAGCCATTTTTCTCAAGAAGAGCCTCATGATTGCCCTGTTCAATAATATTTCCATCCTTCAAAACTAAAATGACATCTGCATTTTTAATGGTAGATAAGCGGTGAGCAATGACAAAGGAGGTTCTTCCTTCCATTAGATGATCCATTGCTTTTTGAATCAATTCCTCTGTTCGAGTATCCACACTTGAGGTAGCCTCATCTAAAATCAGCATAGGTGAATCCTCTACCATAGCTCTAGCAATAGTAAGAAGTTGCTTTTGACCTGCAGATATATTTGCTGTTTCATCTAGAACATAATCAAGACCACCTGGTAAAGATTTCACAAAATGATCCATATGACAAGCTTCTAAGCAACGCATAATTTGTTCATCTGAAGCATCAAAGTTTCCAAAACGTAAATTATCACGTAAGGTTCCCTCAAATAGCCATGTATCCTGAAGAACCATTCCAAACAACGCAGAAATATTATTTCTAGATAAATCCTTTGTAGGAATAGAATCAATTGAAATTGTTCCTGAATTCACTTCATAGAAACGCATTAATAGATTGACAAGTGTCGTTTTACCCGCACCTGTTGGACCAACAATAGCTACCTTCATACCTGTTTTTACATCACAATTAAAATTAAATATGATTTGTTTATCTTCATAATATCCAAAATTAACCTCTGAAAAACAAACATTTCCTTTGACTTCACTCTTATCTAAAATAGCAGTTACTTCATCCTTAGAAAGCTCTTCTTCCTCTAAAAATTCAAACACACGCTCACTAGCCGCAGCACAGGATTGTAAAACATTAGCAATTTGGCCTATTGTTTGAAGAGGCTGATTCGCCATACGAGAATACTGAATGAACATTTGTATGAATTCAACTCCTGCAAGACCGCTAACTACAAGCATTCCTCCTAAAAAGCAGATTGTGATATAAGAAGCATTTCCAATGAATCCCATAATAGGCATCATTAATCCAGAAGCAAACTGACTTTTCCATGCACTATTTTTAAGACTTTGATTGCATTCCTCAAACTGCTGATAGGTAGCCTCCTCCTGATGATAGGCAACAATAACCTGATGTCCTGAATAGGCTTCCTCTATATGAGCATTTAAATCTCCCAAGGATTGTTGCTGAGCTCTGAAGAACTTTTGGGAATTCTTCACAATCAGAATTAAGGCAATTAGGGAAAGAGGAATAGATACAACACAAATAAATGCCATTTGCCAAGAAATCGTAAACATCATTACAAATACACCAATTAGAAGAATAACGGAAGAGAATGTATTAACTAAACTTTGATTGAGATTCTGACTGATGCTATCCACATCATTTGTAACACGAGATAATAAATCTCCATAAGAGGTTGAATCAAAATATCGTAAAGGAATTCGATTAATCTTTTCTGAAATATCTCTTCTCAGTTTATAGGATATACGCTGAGTTACACCAGTTAAAATAAAGGACGCTATATAGTTTCCAAAGGCTGAACAGGTATAAATACAGATTAATGCAATTCCTAAATTTTTGATATACGTAAAATCAATAGCCAAGTTAGCAACTCTCTTTTGACATTCCTTTGTAATTTCGCCTAAAAGCCTTGGTCCAAAAAGAGAGCCTAAAGCTCCAACAATAGATAAAACAATTGCAAACAATATCCAAATAAAATAGGGCTTAACATAAGGAATCAGTTTTCCAAGTCCCTTCTTTAAGCTTTTTGGCTTTCTAAAGCTTTGATTTGGTCTAGGCATGGTCAATCTCCTCCTTTGCTACCTGAGAATAGGCAATCTCTTGATATACCTTACAGGATTGAATAAGCTCCTTATGTGTTCCTGCTCCTACAATTTTTCCTTTTTCTAAGACTAAGATTAAATCCGCATCCATAATTGTTCCTATTCTTTGAGCAACAATGATCTTTGTTGGATTATAATCCAGCTCCTTTAAATGATCTCTAAGAATTTTATCCGTTTTAAAATCAAGCGCTGAAAAGGAATCATCAAATACTAGTATCTCTGGTTTTTTAATTAAGGCACGAGCAATTGAAAGTCTTTGTTTCTGTCCACCAGAGAAATTCGTTCCTCCCTGTGCGACACCCTGATCAAGACCTTCTGGATGCTTTAAAACAAAATCATCTGCCATCGCAAGACGTAAAGCCTCTAGCATATCCTCTTCTGTTGCATCCTCCTTACCATAGCATAAATTAGAACGTACTGTTCCCTTAAACAAAAGTGCTTTTTGGGCAATAAATCCTATTTTTTCTCGTAATTCTTCTAAATTATATTCTTTTACATCAACACCATCCACTAAAACACGTCCTGCTGTTGTATCAAAAAATCTTGGAAGGAGATGAATTAAGGACGTCTTTCCAGAACCAGTTGAGCCAATGATTGCTATGGTATCTCCCTCCTTAGCAGTAAAGCTGATATGATCCAAAACATTTTCCTTAGAATTTGGATAACTGAAGCATACATCCTCATAAACAATTTCACCTCGTACATTGGAGGTTTGCTTTGCTACAACAGGATCAGAGATACTTGGAACAACATCTAAAATTTCACGAACACGCTTTGCAGAAACCAAGCCTCTAGGAACCATAATAAAAATCATAATGAGCTGCATAAAGGCCATAACAATCATCATCGTAATTTGTTGAAATCCAAAAACACTTCCTAAAAATAAAGGATTTTCATCAATAAGATACGCTCCAACCCATAATATTGCAAGGCTTGTTCCATTCATAATGATGGTCATACCTGGCATCATTAGGTTAAGAACACGATTGACAAAGATATTGGTTTTTGACACACTAATATTTACATCATTAAACTTCTTTTCCTGATATTCTTGAGCTCCATTTGCTCGAACAACTCGAATCCCTGTTAAATTCTCTCGAGTAACTAAATTTAAGCGATCTGTAAGCTCCTGAATCTTCTTAAACTTTGGTAAAACAATCAAAAATAAACTAATAACGAGTACAGCCAAGGCTACAACAGCTATTATGACAATGGTGGTAAGCTGTGCACTAGCCTCTATTCTTCCTGCCTTAATAATTCCTAAAATAGCCATCGTTGGGGCAGAAATAGCCATTCTAAGCGTCATAATAACAACCATTTGAACCTGAGTAATATCATTTGTTGTACGTGTAATTAAGGAAGCCGTTGAAAATTTATCAATTTCACTAATTGAAAACTTTTGTATATGCTGATATACCTGTTTCCTAATATTATAAGAAAATTTAGAAGCAATTCTACTTGCTAAGAAGCACACTAAAATAGATGATACTAGCGACACTAAAGCGAATCCAAACATTTCAAGACCATTTTTTAAAATGGCATCTGTATATGTCTTTTTTAGCTCGTCTGTTAATAAATGATTTGCTGATGCTGCCTCTGCAAGACTGGCATTTGTTAAAATATTTGTTAGTCGGGTAGGTAGTTCTAAATCACTATATACCTGCAATATGACGAGTCCTAAGACGAAAAAAATGAGTATGTAGGCCCATTTATCCATATATTTTAAAAGTTTAGTCATACAATTCCTCCAAAAATTTTATTGTTAAATCTAATATGCGATTTAGGTGCTCTTTTTCTTCACCTAATGTCTCAAAATACAACTCCACTTTTTTCTTTTGTTTTGCAAATAACTCTTCATAACTGCTCTTTGTTTTTTCTGTTAGTGTATAATACTTTATCCTCTTATCTAGGGTATCCCTCTTCTTTACAATCATACTCTTTTTTTCTAAGGATTCCAGCTTATGCATAATTGCTGGAACAGAAACCTCAAAGCATTTTGCTAAATCTGAAGCCTTTAGCTTCTCCTGCTTCAATTCTGTTACATACATATAATTTAAGATTTCAAACTCTATTCGGGTTATCCCATACTCCTGAACAACAAGGTTTGCTTTATTCCTAAATTTATTTGCAATAGAACGTAGCTTAATCTGAATCTCTTCTGCCATAAACCCTCCTTAATTACTTTACTTGGTAAAGTTTATTACGTAAAGTATTATAGTCCATCTGAATGAAGATTTCAAGAGTTAGTTAAAAATTCTCTTCTTGAGACTCAGAAATACAAGATATTTTATTTTTTTTATGACGATGCCCAACACTCACCTCAAAAATCAAATAAATAATGAAACTAATCAGCATTAAAAAATAATAGGTTATAAATCTCCACAGCAATAGCCCTGAAGTAGCAATGGAGCCAGCAATGGAAGGAATTAAAGTGACAAAGAGTTCGCGAAACGCAAATTCAATCCCACCTGTTGCACCTGGAGTTGGAATATAACAAGTCATTGCAACAGCAAAGGTTGTCATTGCTGTTATAACTGCTAGTTGCCTCATTCCAACCTCTACTCCTAATGCCATAAGGATAAAGAAAGGAATAATATAGTAGCATAAAAGACCAATCAGTTTTAAAATAACACAACCTAAAAATTTGAATTTTTGATGAAATAAAGCCTTGAAGGTTGCTTGTGCTCCTGTGCAGTATTCATCAAATGATGAACTAAAGCGGGCAATCTTTCCTTTAAATATTTTCCAGTTTAAAAACCAATTCACAACCTTAGATAAAAGCCTTCGCACTGTCTTAGAGATACCAACAGAACAAAATAAAGTAAAAATCAAAATATTAATAGCAAGTCCTACACCAATCATAACTTGCAGATAAACAACTCCATTTGTCAGTTCATTGAAAAAAAATAAAGATGCAATGCATAGGATTACAATAGACATTTGACAAATTACAAAATTCATTAGGATAATTCCAGAAGAGCGATGGACACTCACTCCAATCTTACTATAAGAATAAATTTGAAAAGGCTGCCCACCAGAGGAAAATGGAGTAATTCCATTAAAAAAATACTCAATAGAGCCTATCATTGCAGTATCCAGTAATCCAATATTTCCTTCTTCCTTTGAACGTCCCAAAAAATATAGGGGCATTGGATAAAGTATCATATATAGAATTAAAAACAAAAAAGCTACTGCTAGCCACTTCACCTGTACATTTTTTAATACCTTAGCAATTTCCGCAATATCTCCTAAGGAAAATATAATGATAAGCACAACAATTGTCAAAACTAAAAATAAGATGATTTTAGGGAAAACCTTCTTTATATTATTTTTCATATTACCTCCTAAAAAATAGGCTTCCAAAGAAGCCTATTTTGCATCGTATTTTCTAATAAAAGCAATACCAATGGGATAAGGTCCTGTATGAACAGAAATGGTTGCTCCAATTTGATCAAATAATTCAATCTTTTTATGAAAAATTTCTTCAAATTTGTTAGCTAACTCCTGTCCCTCTTCAAAGGAATAGCCATAGCCAACCTCAATAAGATAATTATCTAAATTTAATTTATATTTTTGAATAATAGCCATAAATTTATCAAAAATTTTCATAATGGCTCTTTTTCTAGATAAAGCTATACCTCCAGATTGAATTTCTCCTTCTTTAGCAATAATTAAAGGAGCAACCTTAAAAATATTCCCTACAATAGAAGTAAGCTTTCCAATTCTTCCACCATGCTGAAGGTAAGATAAGCCATTAATTGTAAAATAGCATCTTCCAGTTTCCTTGATTTCGTTTGCATAATGCAAAACTTCATCTAAGGATAAGCCATTTTCTTTCATACGTACAATCTCACGCACCAATAGTCCTTGAGAACAGGAAAGCATTGTAGAATCTAATACTTCTACTCTTGCATCACTATGCTCATCTAAAAACATATCTCTTGCCATTAGTGCTGAATTTAAAGAACCACTGAATTTTTTTGATATTGTAATGCAAAGGATATCATGTCCTGCTTCATATGCCCTTTGAAATTCCTGTAAATAGTCCTCTGCCGTAGGCATAGAGGTTTTAGGAAAAACTCCTGGATTATCTACTAATTTTTGATAAAATTCTTGTACACCAAAATCTACTTTTTCTCTTAAGTAATTTTGCTCATCGTAAGCAACATAAAACGGAATAACTCTAATCCCTAGTTTTGATATAGTCTCATCTGCTAAATCACAAGCACCATCTGAAATAATTTCAAAATCCTTCATTCTATCTTCCTCCTAGGTTTCTTTATTATAACATATTCTGCACTCATTTAAAAGATAATCTTTTAGTTAAAATCAAATGTAACAATATTTAGAGATTTCAAATAGGAATTCTGTTCTAAATAATGAGATTTTACTATGACTTTTTTTAAAGAATTGCAGGAATCAAACACATCATTTCCAACAAGAGAGCAAGTATCAGGAATTGTAATGACTTCAATTCCTGTACCTGCAAAAGCGTAGCTTCCTAATGTAATGGTATGATTAAGGGTTACCTGACTTAAGCTACTACACCCCATAAAGGTTCCTCCCATAATGTCTTCTATATTCAAATGAACAGAGGTTAGCTTACAGCAATTTTCAAAGGCATTCCTACCAATGATCTTCACAGTAGAAAGATCAATTTCCTCTAATTTCTTACAATCCAAAAAAGCAAGTCGCTCAATTTCTATCAAATTGACACCAAATTCTATTCTCTTGATATCTTTCCCCATAAAGGCTCTAGAGCAAATTTTAGTAACAGGACGATGATGTATTTCATTTTCTATTTTATAAACATCTGCATTGCCATATACTTTATTTACAAAATAGGAGTCTGTTTCAGAATCATACTTATATTGAATTCTGGGAATAGTAAACCAGCACAAAAGCACAATACCTATGATAAGAACAAGGCTAGCAGAAAATACAAGGATAAATTTCCTCTTCACTCCATTCACTTCCTAATCCATATGTTTATATTGTAACTCATAAAGATTATAATATAAACCTTTTTTTGCTAAAAGCTCCTGATGATTCCCCATTTCCATAATTTTTCCCTTATGAAGAACAATTATATTATCCGCATGTTGCACAGTAGATAGACGATGAGCAACAATCAGCATAGTTCCAACATTCATCATTTTTTCTAATGAATCCTGAATTAAGACTTCTGTTTCTGTATCAATATTTGCAGTTGCCTCATCTAAAATCATAATATTAGGCTTATGAAGAATTGTTCTAGCAAAGGATAAAAGTTGGCGTTCTCCTGAGGAAAAATTATTTCCCCGTTCTAAGACTTCATATTCATAGCCGCAGTCTAGCTTTTCAATGAAATGAGAGGCATTTACATATTGACAAGCTTCAATAACCTCTTCCTTTGTGAAACGATCATCTCGCATTGTAATATTTGAGTAGATGGTACCACTAAATAAGAAAACATCCTGAAGCATTTGTCCAATATGGCTCCGAAGACTTTCTAAAGCAATATCTCTTACATCAATTCCATCAATACGAATAGATCCCTTTTGTATTTCATAATTTCTTACAATCAAGGCTAAAATTGTTGTCTTTCCAGCTCCTGTTGCTCCAACGAAGGCCACAGTTTGATTTGGCTCTATGGTAAAGGTTACATCTCTTAATATCCACTTTCCCTCATTATAGGCAAACCATACATGGTCAAATTCAATTTTTCCTTCAATATGATCCAATACAATAGCATTTTCCTTATCCAAAATCTGTGTTTTCATATCTAAAATTTCAAAAATACGCTCAGAGGATGCAAAAGCAGATTGAAGCTGATTAAACTGATCAGCTAACTGCTGAATTGGATTAAAGAATTGTCCATTATATTGATAGAATTTCACTAAATCCTTAGAAGGCATAATGCCTTTAATTACCATATAAAAGCCATTATAAAGAATGATAATATGACAAAGAACATATAGAACATAAATTGCTGGACGGAAGACTCCAAAAATTAAAACTTCTCTTATACTATTTCTTTTTAAATCCTGATTTTTTTCTAAAAATTCGTGTTCCTTCTTCTCCTCCTGATTAAATATCTGAGTAATCTTCATTCCACTAAGATTTTCAGAAAGAAAGGCATTCATATTAGATACACAGCCACGAACTCTTCGATATTGTCGCCTAGAAATTTTATTAAATAATATCGTCATTGCCACTAAAAATGGCATAACACATAAAATATAGGCCGTTAAAAGAGGGGAAATAATTAGCATCATCACTAGGACAAAAATGATGGTTAAAATATAACGAATCAAATTAACAATGACATTGGTGTATAGCTCATTAACCATATTTACATCTGAGGTAACTCTCGTCACAAGCTTTCCAACTGGTGTTGCGTTAATCTGGGCAATTGCCAGTCCTTCTATTTTAACAAAAACCTCTCTTCTTATATCACGTACAATTCTTTGTCCTGCCTTTTGTAGCATCATAGAATTAAAATAGTTTAAGAAGGCACTTCCAACAATGACTGCACCATATCCACATAAAAGGAGTATAATCATAGTCATTTTATCATTTAATGTTTTTTCTGCATTTTCTAAAATGCCTATCAGCTCTCCTTCTAAATATGCAGGCATTAAATCAACAACAACTAAAATAGCTGTAAACAAAAAGGATAAAATAAAGCTCCACTTTACACGAGCAGCATACTTCAATAATCGCTTTAAAATTGCCTTGTCCTTATAGGTGCGAATATTTTTGTTATCGTCAAACCGTTGCATTATTCTTCACCCCCATTAATTTCAGCCTCCAATGACTGAAGATGTACCATTTCCTGATACAAAGAACAGCTCTTAATTAGCTCATCATGTGTTCCAACCCCAACAACAGCTCCCTCATCCATAACAACAATTAAATCTAAGGACTTAACCGTAGAAATACGATGTGCAATCATCAAGGTTGTTTTGCCTTCTCTTAAGGCTCTTAAATTAGATAAAATGGTTTCCTCAGTTTTAGTATCTACTGCTGAAACAGAATCATCAAAAATTAAAATTGGAGGATTTTTAACTATGGCTCGTGCAATAGAAACTCTTTGCTTCTGCCCGCCTGAAAGGGTTACACCACGCTCTCCAAGAATCGTATCATATTTATCCTGAAACTCTAAAATGTTATTGTGTACATCTGCAAGCTTAGCGGCTGAAACGATGGTTTCCTCATCAAGCTTTTCATAGGCAAAGGCAATATTATTAGATATGGTATCACTGAACAAAAAGTTATCCTGAGGTACATAGCCAATTGCTTCTCTTACCTTACGATAAGGAATATGCATAATATCCTTATCATCAATAAAAATTTGTCCATCCTCAAGATTATACGTCCGAAGCAATAAATCCACAATTGTAGTTTTTCCACAGCCAGTTTTTCCTATAATTCCAACCATTGTTCCTTGGGGAATATGTAAGGATATATTAGATAACACAGCATTAGAGCCATCTGGATACTTAAAATTCAAATTTCTAAATTCAATTTTTCCACGGATCTGATCTACATTTTCAACATTATCATCAACAATTTCAATTTTTTCATCTAAGAAGGCATTTACTCGAGTTAGGGAAGCCTTAGCCTGAGCACGCATATTTATCAGCTGAGCTACTGCCATAAATGGCCAAACAACCGCATCAAAGTAGCCTATAAATTCCCACATATTTCCCACAGTAAATTCTTCACCCATAAAACCATTTAATACAAAATAAGCTCCTCCTGCAAAGAGTAAAACAAAAATAGAGGATATAATAGCGGTTAGTAAGATATTTAAAAGTGTTGCATATTTAACATAGTTGATATTTTTTGCGCGATTCTCTTCATTAATTTTATCAAAATGACGAATTTCATGGACTTCCTTAACAAATGCCTTAACCACAGCAATACCACTGAAATTCTCCTGCGTAAAATCAGATAACGCCTCATAGGCCTCCTGACGAACCTTAAATTTTTCCTTTAAAATTCTACCCACAATCGCTGATACAATAGCAATTAATACCATAGGAATAATACTGAAGCAGGATAAAATCCAATTTGTTGAAAACATCCTATATAAGGCAAAGCTTCCTAAAAAAATAGCATCAATAGCCATTACAGTTCCTTGTCCAAAGGCCTGACGAATGACTTGTAAATCATTTGTGAACAAAGCCATTAAGGCACCTGTTTTATGATGCTTATAAAAGGCATTAGATAGCTTTAAGGAGTGTGTAAACATTTCGTTACGAACATCAGCTTCTATTCGAGCACCAACTCCAAAGATACAATATCTCCATAAAAATCTACCAACAAACATAATTAAAGCAATGATCCCAAGCTCTATCATCAACCGACGAATTCCTTCTGGATTATTAAATAAGGAAGTTGGATCATTTTGTGCTTTTTCTCCAATTCCATCTAATATTTCTCCACAGATTCTAGGAATCTCTAACTGAAACCAATTGACCGCAAGCAATGCTAACAGACCAAATAAAAAGAATAAAAAGTATTTTCCATAGTATTTGTTAACATATTTTCCAAAAATCATATCCTATTTTCCTCCATTCTAACCTCTAAAATGGGTAATTCTCTTTTGATTGTGAAATATCTACAATCATTTATTTTTTTATACTGAATTTCTAAAACATCTTCTTCTTTTGCTTCCTTCAAATAATGGATCTCAAAGCCCTTACAAGAAATTTTTTCTAATTCCTCTATCGTAAAGCAATCCAATAATAGCCTTAGGTATTCAGCATTATTAACATGCCTAGAATAATCAATATAGCTAGAGCTTATTGTTATAGAGCGTAGATAAGAAAGCTCCTCATTCCATTTTTGAAACGAAACTGGACATGGTCCTTGTATAGGAATCTGAAAATCTATGGCTGTAAGCCGCAAAAGCTTTCTCGTTTCAATGGAGGCTGTACAGCACTCAACCCACGCATATATACCTTCTGTTTCATGGACAGAATGTATATAAACCTCTACTATAACAGAAAGCTTTGAATCAAGAAAAACCCTTCTTGCACTGATTTGCACAACCTCATCCCACAAGGGAAGACGATTGATTACTACCTTCGTTTTAGTAAATAGCCAAAGAGCAGAATACTCCTTTTTTATTGTTGGATTATCCTTGTGATAAATTCCAAAGAAGCTGGCAATACCAGCCTCTACCATTTTAAGAATCTCAGGAAGCTTCAGCTGGGCATTTGTATCACACATTCCATATTCAATTTTTTTTTGATAAATTGGAATCATTTGCTTCTCCTCCTATGATTTTCTTCATATCGTAAGGAATAGGCTTTTCAAGGCATATAATCTGTTTTGTTACTGGATGCTCAAAAGAAACCCTGTAAGAGTGAAGCATCACTCTTTTAGCCTTCCCCTCTAAATTTCCATAAAGCTCATCTCCTAAAATAGGATGTCCTATGGAAGCAAGATGAACTCGAATTTGATGAGTTCTACCCGTCAAAAGATTTACCTGAACTAAGCTAAAGCCCTTATACTCCTTTAAAACCTCATAATCTGTTATTGCTCGTTTTCCAGTTTTGGATATTCTCTTTCTTTGCTGATGATGACGATCCTCTCCAATTGGTGCATCAATTCTTCCTGCTTTTTCTTTAAATCTCCCCTTAGCAAGACATAAGTAGGTACGCTTAAGCTCATGTGTAGAAATTAGATAATCTAGCTTTGCAAGAGTTAAGCTATCCTTAGCAAAAATCAGAATTCCCGTAGTATCTATATCTAATCTATGAGCATACCGAACTGGATATGACCATCCCTTATTCTGATAATAGTAGGCAACAATATTACACATCGTGCCTCTCTTTTTCTTATCATCAGGATGAACTAAAATATGGCAGGGCTTATTTACAATCAGCAAATAGTCATCCTCAAATAAAATATCTAACTTCTTTGGATCAGGTAAATAGTCTAGCTGTTCCCTATCCTCAAGAGTGAGAATATCATTTTCCTTGAGAATCTCTTGATGAACAGCAGGCTTTCCATTCAGCCTTACTCTTTTTTCTTGAAATAAAAGATGAAGCTTTGTTTTCCCTAAATGAAAGCCCTCTATATATTCTTTTATGGATTTGTCAGAATCCTTATAAGATATTTTATAGTTTGTCGTCATGGATATACTTTGTTTCAATTAAACCAATAATACCCTCATGCTTGATTAAACTATAAGGCAGAGCTTTTTTGATTATTGAAATTTCGTCTCCTTTTTTCAGATTTAAAAATGTATTTGAACCATCATAGCAATAGGTTTTATTCTCACTTTTAAAAATAAATTCCTCATGTACCCAAAGCTCATCTAAAGTTCCTTTAGGACGAATCAAATAAAAATCTAGGTCCTTAGTAAGAACATCAACCTCATTTTTACCAAACCGCATAGAAATATGATTTTTTGGCTGGTCATACATAATATCCTCTACTACCTTGTATTTAGGATAATGATCTACGGCTATCCAGTGAAATTGCATTGTATCTAGAGAGTCAAGGTAAACGACATTAAGCTGTCCACCCTTAACCACATTATTTCCTCCATCTAGGCAGATGATATTTTTTCTAAAATCAAAAATAGGATTGACAGAAGCTACATCCACTCGATAATTTCTTGTAGGGTTATGACCCACAATCATTGTGATAGGCTGAATAGGACTTGCTTCTAAAAAATGATCATATTTTAGTAAAGATAAAGCTTCTTTAGGAATATTATATATATCATTAATTCCCCCATGAACCAAAACAAGTAAATCATTAATGAAAATGACATCTGGAAGCTCTTCAATAAACTTAAAATATTCAGGATAGCTTTCTTCTATCTTTTTAATATAATCAAGGATATCCATATCCTTAGAAATTGGATAATTCATATCTGCTGCCATATCATTAATTACAGATTTCTTTAAATCTGTTGCATAATACAGAAATCTTTTTTGGTCTAGGGGTGGAAGAATGAAACGAAAAACCTCATCACAATTTCCTGCTAAAAAGAAAACATTATCCCTTTTTGATAGCTCTAAACAATAATTAAGCATTGACTGATTATCTAAAGGATCCCCCTTCTCAATCATATCGCCAATAACAAAGAGGTAATCTTCTGCACAGAATTTAGCCTCCTCTAGGGCCCGTTTAAAAAGCGTAATATCTCCATGAATATCACTCATAAATAAAATTCGGCGATGAAGCTCAAGCTCAAGCCTTATTACTTTAGTTTTCTTGATCTTGTCCACTACACATCACCCTTTCCTGTTTGGAATATTTGCAGCCACAATAGTCCTGACGATAAAGCTGATATTCTTTTGATAATTGTATTGAATGCTTATAGCCTTCTTCTTTTTTAAAATCAGAATAGAGGTATTGAACTCCATATACTTTTTCTAATTCTTCACCAATCTCATTAATCCAAGAGGTAACCTTGTAGGGTGAAATCGATAGTGTCGTAGTAAAATAATCGAAGCCAAGTTCTTTTGCTTTTTTAGCTGTTTTTTCTAAGCGAAGCTTATAGCAAGCATAGCAACGTTTGCTTTTTTCTCCAAGAGCTTCTAGCCCTGAAACTGCTTCAGCATAATCCATAGGCTGATAGGAATCATGAAGAACCTGAAGGGTAGAATCAACTTCCTTACAAAAGCGAATTTCCTCCTCTAAGCGATGTATATATTCTTCCTTAGGCTCTATGTTATCATTAGAATAAAAAATCGTAATTTGAAAATATTTCTTCAAAAAAAATAAAGTATGAGAGGAGCAAGGTGCACAGCAGGAATGAAGTAATAGTGTTGGACGATGCTTTAGGGTAGATAAAAATGTCTTCACTTCCTTATAGTTTTTTAGCATAAAGCACCCCTCCTTTTTAAATAATCTTTATTATTATATAATACTTTTCAAAATTTTGCAACATCTTACTTATAATTTAGCGCCATATCCAAAGCTT